>JAKLEY010000035.1 GCA_022711455.1 Candidatus Cloacimonadota bacterium | reverse complement strand
CATTAGAAAAAAGTGGGGCATCTACAGCCGATTTTCAGACAAATTCAGACTGTATGACGCCCTTAGCTTGCATTGTCATTGTTAGTTATTTCACAGGCTCTTCAGCCTGTTTGTAACATAGGCTTCAGCCTGTTCATCATGTTCTCCGAGGCTCAAGCCTCGGGTACAACAGCTTGAAAGCTATGTTACGATTGCCTGTGATTATAACGGTATCAAACCGCTTGCTAACCGCTGACTAACCGCTTTCAAACCGCTTCACGAAGTGAGATTATACCCGGAGGCAAGGGAGATGACAAGCACAGGATCAAAGGGAAGACTCTGCTGCACACTCAGTTCGGATCGGAATCCGAACCTACAGTAGTGTCGCATGCCAATGCGACAACAGACTGCAATCTCAGTTCGGATCGGAATCCGAACCTACATGAGGGATACGGGGTCGACATCCACAGCCTGGGTGATGCCGTTTGAAAGTTTGAAACGGGTTTCCAGGGTGGCAAGCACGCTGCTGATCACCGGAGCTGAGATGGCTTTGATGATCAGATGAAAACGATGCAGATTGTTCATTTTGGAGAATGGGGCAGGCACAGGACCCAGGAAGATCAGATCCTCATCTGCAAAGCCAAAGAGGGTGTGGCTCACAAACGCGCTCAGAGCTGCCATATCCTTCAGCATTAGCTCCAATTCCTTGGATTGGTACAAGATCCTTGCCAGGCGATAGAAGGGCGGGTAGTGCATTCTGCGGCGATATTCGAGTTCCTCAGTTGCAAAGCCGGGATAATCCTGATTTGTGGCATGAGTGATGGCATAATGCTCGGGATTATGGGTCTGGATGATTACCTCTCCATGCTTATCTCCTCTGCCGGAGCGACCTGCCACCTGGGTTATAAGCTGAAAAGTCCGCTCCGCGGCTCTGAAATCGGGAACGTTCAGGCTGATATCGGCATTGATTATCCCCACCAGAGTCACACCGGGAAAATCCAGCCCTTTGGAGATCATCTGAGTTCCCAGCAGGATATCCACTTCCCTGCTTTTCATGCGGTCATACATCAGTTTATAGGTATCCCGCACTTTGGCGGAATCGGAGTCCATGCGCAGAATTTTGGCATCCGGGAAAATGATCCGGAGGTTTTGCACCACCTTCTGAGTGCCGGGTGAACCATAGGAAAAGCTGTAGGCTCCGCATTTGGGGCAGGATCTGGGGCTGGGAACAGAGTGTCCGCAATAGTGACAGTGCATCTCTTCCCGGTCTCTGTGATAATACATGGAGATCTCGCAATTGGGACAGGAGACCAGTTCCCCGCATTTTTGACATTGTAAAAAGGAGGAAAACCCACGGCGATTCTGGAAGAGAATAACCTGCTCCCTCTTTTCCAGACGTTCATTGATCGCGTTGAGGAGGGTGGAAGAAAGCAGTTCTTTATCATATTCTTCACAGAGATTGATCACTTTCACTTCCGGAAGCTCGTAGTGAAGAGGCCGCTGAGAAAGTATCTGCATCCGGTATTTGCCGGTATCGACATTATGCCAGGATTCCAGAGCTGGAGTGGCACTTCCCAAAATCACTTGCGCTCCTTCCAGTTTGGCACGGACTACAGCCACGTCTCTGCCGTGATAACGGGGAACGTTATCCTGCTTATAGGATTGCTCGTGCTCTTCATCCACAATGATCAAACCCAGCTCCGGCAAGGGGGCAAAGACCGCACTGCGGGCTCCGATCACGATCCGGCAGTCTCCGTTTTTGATTCGTTTCCACTGTTCCAATCTGTCCCGCTCGGTCAATTGACTGTGTTGAATGGCAAGGATATCCCCAAAAGCAGAGTAGAAACGCTCCACCATCTGGGGTGTGAGCGCGATTTCAGGGATGAGGAAGATCACGCCTTTGCCCTCTTTCAGATAGCGGTGAATGACCTCAATATAGACCTCGGTCTTGCCGCTTCCTGTGATGCCAAAGAGCAGATTAACATTGAATGAACCATGTTTTGAGCCGATCTCTGAGATAGCTCTCTGCTGTTCTTCGGATAAAGTGATATCCTTGGGTGGCAAACGCAGATCCGTAAGCTTGTCCCTGATCTCCAGTTTGCGGGGATAGATCTCAATGATCCCTTTTTTAACCATGCTCTTCAAGGGTGAGTAGGTGATCTTGTCAGAAAGCTCAGCCATGGGGATATCGCGCTCGTAGCTTTTGATCAGGACATAGGCTTCCAGCTGCTTGGCAGGAAGCTTGGAGGGATCGTCAGGTGGATCGATGATCCTGATATAATTGGCAGTACGCGGTCTATCCTTGTGGCTCAGTTTGCGTTTGACTTCGATCAATCCGGCTGCCTCGGCTTCTTCCACTTGCTTATACAGGCTCCGGATCTGTCTCAGCTTAAAGAGATCAGAAAGTCGATGGTATTCACCATCCGACAAAGCAGAGCCTAACTCACTGAACTGTGCGGGAAGCGGTTGTTCCGGTATCAGCTTTACCTCCGAATCAACATCCGGCTGCAGGAATGAGGGCAGCATAGCAAACAAAATCTTGCCCACGGAACAGTGGTAATATGCGCTTATCCACTCTGCCAAAGCCAATTGGCCGGAGCTGAAAAGGCTCTGTGTGTCCAGCACTTCCTCCACTTTTAGATAGCGGATACCGCTTTGCACAGGGCTGCTTTTACCGCTTATCCCCAAAATCAATTTACGGTTAAAGCTCACGACCACCCGCATCCCTTCAGATAGTGCTTCTGTGCTGCTGTAGACAAATTCTTTGGAAATCCCCAAAGGGAGATGAATGATGTAGTAATTCATAAATCGTATTCTGGAGGAGAGCAGTTCTGTGTCAATAGAAAAAGCCCCGTCCACAAAGGAACGGGGCTACTGTATATCTGGGTTAGTGGTTTAATTGAACAGAATGGAGAATTGGTATTTAACCTTCTTGGAAGTGTTGAAACTCCATCCTTTGACCTCGGATTCCACTTTCTTGAGGAAGTCCGTGGTCAGGTTTCCGCTGGTGGGAACGACATCCGCAGCTTTCACGCTGCCACCGTCGATGTAGAGAGTGATCGAAACAGCACCGGATTGCGGGGTGAGCCTGCTTTCCGAATTGTAGATCGATTGAATTCTACCCTTGTTGCGGTTGACTCTGGCCTTGATGTTTTCCACATCACCCCGGTTTTCTTCCGGCACTCCGGCTATTGAGCCTTCGCTTGCGGTTGTGGCTCCACCTGCTACAAACTGATTCTTCACTGCAGTGATAGCACCGGATTGGGTGACGGGTCTGCCGATGGGCGCGACACGGCTGGCATCACCGGTTACGACAGAAACAGCTCCACCGGTGGGACGTTCACTGGAACCCTGGTAACGGGGTCCCGAGGTTGCCACTGCGCCGAGATCGGCACCCTGGATCTGCCCTGCGGCAGCATTGAAGCTGGAGCCCGGAGAACCCGGTCCTGAACCGCCAGGGCCTGTTCCACCGCCTCCACCACCTGTTCCTCTGCCACCGGGACGCGTGGCCCCGAAGGTTTCAGAAGTGGTAACGGCTTTGAAATTGAGCCCTTGCTGGGTTGCCCCTGCATTGAATCCACCCAAACCGAATGCTCCGGCTGCGCCACTGGCTGTGCCGGCAACTCCGGGTCTGGGAGTCCCTTGCGTTGGTCTGCCTGTTTGGGCAGTTTGAGCTGGAGGTGCCTCTTCCTGGCCTTCGACGTCCGATTCAAAGCTGGAGGTTTGCTGCGCCACTTCCGGGATCACCCGGGTGGCTTGCGTCATTTGCTCCAGTTTTTGAGCCAGACTGACCGCGGCTTTTTCATCAGGTTTGATCAAACGATCATAGACGATGAGGAAGATAACGGTGAGAGCAGTGAGCAAGAGAACTAATCCACGATTGAATTTATCCACCGCGGATAGTTCAGGACGGCGGTTATAGGTATTGTATATTTGCCGTTGTTCTTCAGTCATCACCTTGGCATAGGGTTCCCGATACTCATAGGACACATCCCAATCTTTGGCAAGCTTGACCACGCCGGTCATATCCTGCTGAAGTTTGAGCTGAGTTCCATTCAGGATCTTGCTGCTGGTGAGGAAATTCTGGTCCACGTCCTGATTTCCTTTCTTGCATTGCACCGAACTGCCAGGTAACAAATTCAGAGCGAAATCATCACCAGTTCCGGTGAGGAAAAGGTGCTTATCCGGGAAAGCGGGATCGAGGATCTGCCAAAAGAGGTATTTACTTGAACCGATGACAAGCTTCTTGGTAAAGTCTCTGCCATACTTGGCAGTATCCAATTCCTTGCCTTTGTAATTCAGGTGCAGATTTAGCTGTTTAGTCGCCATAAACACCTCCTATTGCGAAGCAAGAGCAGTTCGAGCGAACCATTCTTTATCTTCTAATGTGGAAAAATAAACGTATTGGAACGATGCCTGAGTGCCGATTCGAACCAGTTCGCTGACATATTGACAGGGTATGCCTTCGTCAGCCTGGATCAGCAGGCAGGGTTGATTACTTTTATCACGGGTCCAGATCTTGTCGGCTTCATATTTGAGGAAGTCAAAGATCTGTTGACGTTTGGTTTCGTCTTCCACAATTTCCTTGAGACTGCCGAAAGACAGGCTTTCGGTGCCAAGCAGAATCTCCTGAGGGTACATTTTGACTACGAAGGTACCACCCTCGGCGATCAGCCTTTCGTTGGTTATTGTGGTCGGGAACCGCATATTATCGGGCACGGTCACTTTCTGGGCTTCCATGGATACATTCTTGATCAGGAAGACCAGAATGATCGTAAGGACGTCCAACAGAGAGGTGATCGACAGCCCTGCAACATCATCATATTTCCTGCGTACGCGCCGGCTGGACTTGCTTCTTTGCGATTTAAACATCATACTCATGTTCATCCTCCGGCGAAGTATTCCACTTTGGGAACTTCATAGTGTACGTTTGGGAAACTGTTGTTTTTACAGAGGTCTATGGTTTTGATAAGAGTTCCGTAGAGAACCTGTGGATAGACCAGGACATTAATATCAACAAGCTGGGGATTGCGTGACTTGACTCCCTTGATAGCAGAATTGAGGGCGACATAATCAAATTCACCATTTACTGCAGGGATTTGGATAGTTTCCACTCCAGGTTCACGAATTTCGAAGCCGACGAAGAGTTTCCGAGCCGGATCATTCTCATTTGTGATGATCACCTGTACTTTTTTGATATCCTGTCCACCACCGGCACCACCAGTCGAACCTCCACCACCACCTCCAGTAGAAGTGAAATTCAAGGCAATCAGAGCAACCTGACTTATCACCAGCATCAACATTAGAAACGGTATGATCGCCAGAAACAAGTTCATGATCGGCACCAGATCCGGTGCCTGAGGTGCGGTCGCTGCTTTCTGATTCCTTCCGGCAGAAGGACGATAAGCCATAATTTAATCCTTTCCAGACGTGCTGAGTTGATTGATTAATTTTACGCTGAATTCGTCGATGTCGTTGATGATGTTTTGGGCACGAACCAGAAGTCCGCCCTTGATCAATGTCAAAGGAATAGCCGCGATCAGACCCATGGCGGTGGTTCCGATAGCAGTCTTGATACCCTTGGTCAGCTCTTTGTTCTTATCAGCTTCAGCGGCCACATCGAGAGCCTTGAAAGCAAGGATAAGACCCCAAATGGTTCCAAGGAGTCCAAGATAGGTGCAGATCTGGGCAAGGAGGTCAAACCAGAACAGACCGGCATCCAGTTTGTGAACTGTCTGCAGAACTGCTTCCTCGAAAGCATTTTGCACGCTTGTGTTCAGCTCTTCGCCTTTCTTTCCGCTGTCTACGGCATCTTTGTAAACCTTGAGCCCACTCCAGAAGATGAATCCCATGGTGGTGTTCTTGAAGCTCTCAGAAATATCGATGGCTTCCTTGACGTTTTTGGTTTTAAGATAACCCTTGAGTTTGAGATAGAATCTGCCAGCGTCGATCTTTTCACGGACATAAAGCTGGATGTAACGGACGACGGCATATACGATACCGATCACGAAAGTCAATATGATCAGATAGCCCCACCAGCCACTATCTCTGACAATTTCGCCGGGGGTGATGCCAATTGCTTTCTTAGCTACAGTCTGGGTTGCGCCCTCGACCTGAGCATAAATCATACCCACGCTCATCAAGAGGACAAATAGCACTATAATGATGTTCCTTGCTTTCATTTTGACTCCTTACGCCAATTTTTTATTAGATTGATGCTTTTTTCTGTGATGAAATCATCTTTAAACTTGTAGTTGAACAAGCCGACAGGTGGAACGGTCTCCCTTTTGCTGGGGACGTATTCAAAATCCGGGATCAGGGCCTGGAAGTTGATCTGCAGGTTTTCTCCTGTCACGGTGGGTCCGGTGAAGTCTCCTCTTGGATCTGCAGCCTGCTGAGCCATTACCAGAGTGAAGCTCGTCAGGAGCAAAAACAACAGCACATAATACTTCTTCATCTTGATTACTCCTTCACGGTTTTGGTTATCGATATTTCGGCAAGCATCCCACGGAAATTAGAATCGTTGGTCACGATCACCCGTAGCTTGTTTTTCCCGGCAACAATGTTCTGGGCATCAAAATTCACCCGGACCGGATAGACCACCAGGGGATCCGGATCGTAATCCAGAGCTTCGCCTGCGGCAATTTCGGTGCCGTTCAGAACTATGCTGGCTTCCATCGGAGCGACAAAGCTGAGGAAACCTTCACGGAACATTGTGTCCATATCAAATTCATACTCGAACACCACGAGATTGGCTCTGGCAGTTCCGGTTTCAGGAACCCAGATCGCCTTCGCGGCACTATTTTCCATACCAATAATTTTATTCTGAGGAACATTGAATTCGGTGGCGTTGATTGTATTAACCGCAGCCTCAGCCCCGGTGGCAGCATTGACCGTGAAAGCTTTCCAGGAGGGACCGGTCAGATACTTTTTCACTTCAGTGGACACAGCCCCTGCCAGTTTCTCCTTGTCTGTGATCACTTGCAGGCTCACCATCAGTGGTAAAGCTTCCGAGGCTTTATTCGGGAACTTGAGCTCGATGCTGTTGTTCCCTTCAGTCCAATATTCAGCTCCGATCATCAAGGCATAGCGGATAGTATTGGGGTCGCCGGCTGTCAGAGTGTCCGTCGGTACATAAGATGCTTCCACATCGACATTGTTGATCCTGATCTCAGCATCAAAGGGGAAGACCATCTGGACGAAGCCAAACTCAGGCTGGACTTTGGCGGCAATGGTTTTCCGCATAATCACTGCGTTCCCGCCGGGGATATTCAAGCTACCCATCTGAATCCCATTCGGGCTTGTGACTGCTCCGACCTGGGCGGAAAGGTTGGCTGTGCCTTTCTCAAGGCTCATATCCCATCCTGATCCCAGCGGATACTCGATTTTCTGGTAATCCGGGGTTGCTTTGAGTTCCTGCAGTTTATTGACGGTGTAGGCAGTGTAGCGATCATTGTAACCGGCACTGTAATAAGTGTTATATACCTGAATATGAGCGCCATAGGAGGCTGCAATGTATTCATTTGCAAACTGACCGGAGTAGGCGATTAAATTACCTTGCAAC
This sequence comes from Candidatus Cloacimonadota bacterium, assembly GCA_022711455.1. Taxonomy (GTDB): domain Bacteria; phylum Cloacimonadota; class Cloacimonadia; order Cloacimonadales; family Cloacimonadaceae; genus PHBP01. The sequence goes on along the minus strand of JAKLEY010000035.1, from coordinate 7,241 downwards.
TGGTCGTATTCTTCCTGGCTCATCGTGTTGCGGTTTTTATAGGGAGCCCACTCGCTGGCAATCTCAAAATAGCGGTTGACCTGAGTCTTAATGGCATTCGCCGCATGTTCGTTGATCCTGCTGATCAGATTCAGGGCTCTGGTGCGGCGTTGGTTGTCCAGAGTGTATTTTGAACCGGATTCGATCAGCGCTATCACTTTGTTCACTTCCGCGGTGACCTGAGGTTTCAGGGCACCCACCCGATTTGGTTTGCCGCCAAACAGATGATTCTGCCAGGTTGTGTTTGCGTTCAGGGTGATCAGGGTGGCAGGGGTTTTTGAGATGAAACCGCTGTTTTCCATCGCTGTCAGCTGGGTGTCATAGTTCTTCAGGAACGCTATCTTTGCTTCGATGGTCGAACGTTCTTTCTCTGCTTTGGCAAAGTTGTCATAGGCAGATTGAGAATTGAAGGTAAGCCCTTCTTTCATATAGGTCGCTTCAGTGCGTTTGAATTCATCCCGTTTGGCAAACACAAGATCCCAATCCGCTTTCACAAATTCGGTATTTTTGCTGGCCTTGATATAGGCGGTGTCGAATTCAAAGGCAATTCTGCCCAGATGCGCGTTGGCAATGTTCTGATAGCGGACAGCCTGGGTTTTATCTTTCTGGAATATGGCCTTGGCCATCTTCTCATACTCGGCGGTATTGCCTTGCTTCTGGTATTCATCAGCTATATAGATCATGTAGGGCACCACATTGGAGTGGTTGGGATACAGCTGAATGAATCTTTGCAGATTGGTGATCAGCTTCTCCTGGTTACTTCCCAGCCGGTAGCTGTCGATCGCCCAGAGATAGATGTCTTCTGGTTTGTCGGAGCCAATATTGACAGTCTTGGCGCGAGCTTCGTCGTGCAGTGCCACGAAAGCATCGGCGGCTTGTTCACGGGTTGCGGGGTTCTGGTTCAATCTGGCAATTGAAGCCACACGAAGGGTGTAGGCTTCGAAGCTCATCGGGAAGCGATCGGTGAAGGTCTTTTGCAGAGCAGTGACCTGAGCCGTGTCGTTCAGTTTGGTTTGCGCCAGATCCCAGGCCTCGAAACTGAGGGCATAGACTTCATCTTTGTTCTGTCTTTCGCCAGCCAGAAGCATTAGCACATCAATGGCTTTCTGAGTCTGATTAGCTTCGATGTAGGCCTTCTTGGCTTCCTGCATGTAACCCAGATATCTCTGTTGGTTGGAGCTTTTAAACTCTCCCGCCAAACGAATGTATTCATCTCCGACCTTGGCTTTGTCGGAACCGGAGCTGTCAATGCTGTTCTGGATCTGCAGGGAAATACTATTCTGGATCAAATCCCTGTCTGCCTGGTCGTTGGCGACGCCCAGAGCGAGCCTGTAGTTGGCTTCTGCGCTGGCATAGTCTTTTTTGGCCTCATGTGTCTCTGCTATTTTGATGTAGAGATTGCGCAGGGCAACCCGCTTCACCGCAGGATCCGTGTAGGTGTTTGCCTTGGCCAGCTGGTCGTTGTAATGCATAAGGGCTTCATTATAACGTCCGCTTTCAAAGCTGATATCACCCAGGGACAGTAAGAGGTCTTCAGCCAGTTTCTGGTTTTCGGCCGTTTTATTCTCAGGAAGCTCAAGCTTGGTGACAAAGCGTCTGACGCCACGCACATAATACTCATAAACCTTGTTGGTGTCAGCAAATGCGCTGTCTATGGGCGTGTAACCACCGGCCTTGAGCTTTGGCATCTGGTCGGCATAGATGCTTTGAATGTATTTGAAGGCCAGACCTTCGTATTGAAGCTCCGGTTTGTTATTGGGATTGTCATTGTAGGCATATAGCGATTCCTGAGCCGTCTTCCAATCCATCGGATCAGTGGATTTATCAGCCAGGAAGGCACTGTATTGAGCCAGATTCTTGGTCCACTGGATCTTGCGGTCGGCAAGTTTATCCCCGTGGAGCGCGGCAAAGGCTTCATAATCCTTGATATGGTTCTGATATGCCATCAGGTTCTCGTGATTGGGGGTCTGCACAAAGACATTGGTCAGCCTTGCCTCGATCGTGGCGTAAACCTTATCCAGAACCTTGAGCTGAGCATCAAAACTCTTGTTGTCTTTATTGACCTTATACCATTCGGAGTTTTGGTTGTAGCCTCTCTTAATATCAAGATACCGGGCATAGCGATAATCGAGGGGAGCCACGGTAGCCTGTCTGGTGGCAGGGTCAAGGTAGGTGTAATAGCTATTCCAGAGGACAACTGTGCTATCAAGAATTGTGGGATTATTAATCGAAAGAGGATACTTTCTGATCTTGGCCAGCATGATGTCGATCGCCTGTTTCGGCGCGTTCAGATCCTCAGATTTACGTCTGGCTGCAATGTCCATGATGGCGATGTAGTCATCCATGCTGAGGTCAGTGCGCAGGACAGAATCTTCGGCCCCAAGAGCGTCTTTGGAAAAGTCTTGTCCGTCGAGAGCGATCAGAGCAAAGGCAATGTTCTCGATCGAGGCCTGATGATAAGGCTTCACGATGTTGGGATCGGAGATCTTTCCGGCTTCTATCGCTTTCAGGATCTCAGTGTAATCGTGGATGCTGGATCTGTAGTCAGTGCCCTGATTCAGGCTGACATAGCCCCGCTGGTAGAGGGCATGGTAATAATAAGGACTGTCGGTTTTGGCAATGATGTCGTTAAAACAGTCGTTGGCCTTGGTGTAATAGACCGATGCCTCAGCGTTGTTGTCCGCGGCGATCAGCAAGTACATGGTGCCCAGATGATAGATCGCTTCATCCCGCAGGGGAGAGAGTGGATAATTTGACCGGATGTCCTCAAAGGAATCGATCGCCACCCTGAATTCCTGAGCGGTGAATTTGACCCCGCCCGCGGCGGCGGCATTATCAGTGCTGCGGGTGCTGTTGATCCTGTCTTTGGTGGTCACCATTGAGATAAAACCGCGGTTGTAAAGCACGCGTTCCTTGAAGGTATGCTCAGGATCAAGCTCAAGAACCTTATTGTAGTAGTTCAAGGCCTGGCGGCGGTCATTGACGTTCAGGACATATTGCAATTCAGCCATGTTATAATAGAGATCGGCGTTGCTGATCAGGAATGCTCCGGATGGTTGTTCGAAATCCTGATAGTTGGGATGAGCATCGATGAATCTCTGGGCACGGGTAATATAGTTAGCCCGGTCGCGGTCAAGTTCTGCCAGAGTGGCTTCTCTGAGAGCCCTGTTCGTGTCTGCGGGAAGTTTATCAAAGTCTTTACCGCGCAGGATCAGGATGCGATAGTCAGTCTGCAGCTCGATATATTCGTTCTGGGCTGCAATGTTTCCCACGCTGGCCTTTAAGGGGTCATTGCGCGGTGATTCGTTTGCCGCGATTGCTATTTCTCCGGCAATTTTGCTCTGCAGGTCAGCCATACTACGGGCATAATAGCCCTTTGTGCGGCTGAGGTTGGTTTTTGCAGCCGGTATAGAGGCATCGATCAATTCTTTGTCGTCATAGATCTCCGCGTAGGTGTCCAGGAGCAGAGTATACTCTTCAAACAGGGGGTTACCCACTTTCACATCAGAATAAAATTGGGCTTTGAGACGGGTGTCGTCTTCCAGGATCTTGGTGTATTCGGCTTTCATGGCAGGTAAATCCATGTCAGGCGGGATCTTGCCGGATTTCTCAATCTCTTCGATCGAGGAGAGGATCTCCCGGCTGAGGAAAATATTGCGCTGCAGGTCCTGCAGACGCTTTAACTCCAGATCACTGTATGACCAGTATTTTCCACCGTCCTTATCTGTGGCAAAATAGCCCTGGATGGTTTCCAAAACAGTATTGATCTCGCTCATGAGATTGCCGAAATACTCGGAACTGCTGTTGAGTTGAGTGATGATGAGCTCGCCTTCTTTGATCTTTTGCTGGTATGCAAGATCCGTCTTGCGATAGTTTTCAAAATCGGGCTTCAGCTCGATCAGAAGGTTATTCTCTTCTTTTTGGAGCTGGCTGACCTCAGTGGGATACAGCAGCCCGTCGAGGGCAAAAATATCTTTATAAAGAAGATTCAGATCAGCGAGAATGGCATCGATCTGGGTGTTGATAGATTTCGCTTTATCAGCAGTGGGGACATTATAGAATTCTTTGAGCTCTATCACGGGCAAGCGATCGAAGATCTGTTTCTTGCGTGGTAATATACTGGTCTGAATAATGTCGCTACTGCGGCTAAAGCTTGCCAGACGTTGTTGTACGGCCAGGGTATCCCCCGCGCTGGCCCTGGAATCGGACCACAAAAGCATATAGGCCGGAAGGTATTTCCCATATTCTTTGTTGTCCAACACGGTTTTAATCAGCGCGTTGGCCTCAGTCCGGCTCGATTCGGTGTCTGCCTGAACAAGGCTAAGATATTGGTAATATTTGAGAGCGCTCAGCATCTCTCGGGCATCCGCACTCAAATCCACGTTATTCAGCAGCTTGGAGAAATTGGTGGTGGCAACGGAATAATTCCCGGCCAGAGCGTTCAAATGACCCAACAGATAATACACTTCGTCCTGCGAAAAAGGCTGGTAGCCCACCGGAAGAGTCAGCTGGTCATTCAATAGTTTGGTATATGTTTCTACCATGAGTTTTGCCTTCTGCGGATCTTTCACCCGAAGCGAAGGCAACGTTTCGGTGATCGAAATCATCGTTTCAATATAGGCAGTGCGCTCCTTGAGAATTTCCTGCTGCAATTGATCAGCAGTAATGGATTTGTTGTTTTGCGCAGATACCCCGGTGTAAATCGAAAGGGTAAAAACGATGAGTAGTAGTACTCGTATATAATTTTTCATAACCCAGCTCACTTATAGTTCTTTGTATCTATTACCTTGTGATAGAAGGTTTGGGATGTTCATCAGATGACATCCCAAACCATCTTCTTTATTCATAGGAAGCATGAACCACTAACCTACACACATATGGCTGTTTGGTATATTGATTAAGGTTGTTCTTTTGTGCTTTCGATCCATTTCCTGAGGTCATCAAGAGCGCTCTGAGCTTTTTCGCGTTCAGCTCTCAAACGGCGCAGTTCTGCCAACAGGTCGTTCATTTCAGGAGAAAGCTCCTTGGGTTTGGTGCCAACAACGGCTGTGCCGCTGCCTGTGGTACCGTCAACATTCGTGGCAAGGTCACCGCTGTCGAGGCCGGTGCCGTCATCGATGGGTTTGAGATCGTCGTCTTTGGCAAATTCATACAGGTCGGGACGGCGCTTGTCTTTGGCGTAGCGATCGAAGAGATAGCTGACTCCGGCTGCGACTCTGAGGTCTTTCTCATAACCGTTGCCTTCAGATTTCTTGGCCAGGTTTTCGACAGCCTGATATCCCAGTTTGAAGGAGAAATTGTGGTAAGTGTATTTGGCTCCCACATTGAAATCCTGACCGTCGTATTCAGCCTGCATGTAGAAATCGCGCAGGGGGCTGATCTCGACAGAGGTGAACATTCCGGAGAACATTCTGGAGCGGGGAACCTGACCCACGAATCTGTGCATGCCGCCACCAAAGTTTAGCATAGTGTGCACACCACCGATCACGACCTGCTTGGAAATCACCGCATAAGGCGAATAAGATTCATAATCGCGTTTATCGGGGTTGTTGTTGATAGAGTTGTTGTCAAAATAGTGATTTGGCACGCGGGAGAAAATGTTTTCCAGGCCGATCGAAAGCTGGGGAACTTTCAGGGTCTCTTTGATCAGCTTGAGTTTGACGTTTCCGAAGGCAACCTTGTCCCCGGCGAAAACACCAAGCTCGATCCGATCCAGGATTCCTACGCTCAGCATGCCATAAGGCACGTGCTCGAGTTCCCAGTCATTGGCCTTGCCCTTCCTCATATAATAAACAAATTGGATTTCAGCTGCTTTGCTTGGCAAAACGTAGGCATCCGGCGTCCGCAGCATTCCCATGGTTTGGAACGGAGCAGCGTCAGCAATGCTAAGTACTGCTACCAGAACAATTACACTCAATATAACTTTTTTCATACTTCCCTCCACCTTTCGGTGTTGTTATTATCGTGATTCATAAATATCATTGACTTTTATTTCGTCAAGCTTTTTCTTGCGCCATGAACAAACTATCTGCCAAAGAACTCTTTATCACGGGAGAGCGACTCTGCCGTGAATACTTCGAGCGCCGTGGTTTTCAGGTCCTGGCGCAGAATTTCCGCAAGAAATGCGGTGAAATTGACCTCGTGGTCAGAACAGATGAAGATCTGATCTTTGTTGAGGTAAAAACCCGCTCCTATCACTCTATGGAGTCCGCACTGGCCAACGTCTCCTATACAAAACAGAAGAAGATAAGCCGGACGTCACTGGAATATATTAACCTGAACCCGGAACATGCCAAGCTCAATGTTCGCTACGATATAATCGTTGTTTTCTATTATCCGGAACACGGTGACTTTGCTTTGCGTCATCTTGAGAATGCCTTTCTGCCCATTTTTGACTGAGCCTCAATAGTTTAAGCGGGCTGAATCAAAATCCTCACCCAGATATTTTTGCCAGTTCGGATTACTGATTTCCATGTCGTCTCCCTTGACATACAGCAACTTATAGTTTCCTGACATCTGAATGTCGACAAAAAGATACACTGCTTTTGTTTTTCCCCCGTATTTCCAAATCTGGAAGTCCTTTCTCACATACCGGGTTTCATCAGAACTCTGGTCTTTTTCGATCTCGTCGGGTGCACCGTTTCTGATATATACTCTTCCCATATCTGTGGTCCAGCCTTGGTCAAAATGGCTGAAACTGCGATTGCTGTAATCCACTCTTTTCCGGATCAGGTCCACGGTAGGATCAGGTTCAAGCTGATTCAAAGCCGCCATTTGATCCCAGAAATTGGTAATGAATCTGCGCTTAGTGGCCAGCTCAAGCCCGGACCAATCTGAGGGCAGCCTGTTTCCCATGAAGTAGCGCATCAGTTTGTATTCCTCATCCGGATCGGCAAAGAGAAATCTGTTCAGCTCAGGCATTTCCACCACTATAAAAGTAAACTGCTTTTGGGCAGATTGCTCGCCGAACTGGGCATTCAGGTATCCGGTATATTTTCCCGGCTCCAGATCAGTGATCGGTATCCTGAGGGTGATGCCTTCAGTGGCTGAAGATGGCTTCAGATCCTGATAAAGTTCATTCACAAGCGAATCCGCCTTCTCTATGCTGAGAGTGAAGAACGCCGATTCATCCAGTGTCGCGGGATTGGTGTAAAGCTCAAAATATAGGTTTACAAAGTCTGTATCTTCCTTGGCAAAGAGGA
>JAKLEY010000034.1 GCA_022711455.1 Candidatus Cloacimonadota bacterium | reverse complement strand
GGTCTGCACATGAATCCGGTGCCCTATGCCGATATCGTAACTACTACCACGCACAAGACCTTACGTGGTCCCCGCAGCGGTCTGATCCTCTGCAAAGATGAATTTGCCAAAGAAGTGGACGGCAAGGTCTTCCCCGGATTGCAGGGCGGTCCTCTGGAACACGTGATCGCTGCCAAGGCTGTTGCCTTCCGTGAAGCGCTGCAACCAGAATTTAAAACCTATCAGCAGAACGTCTTGAACAACGCCTCCGCTCTGGCCAAAGACCTGATGGATAACGGACTGAAGCTGGTTTCGGGCGGCACGGATACGCATCTGATGCTGCTCAATCTGGGCACGGAAGCAGAAGGCGGACCCAGCGGCAAGAGAATGGAAGAAGCTCTCGATCTGGCTGGGATCACGGTCAACAAAAATACCGTTCCTTTCGACACCAGAAGCCCCTTTGTGGCCTCCGGAATCCGTTTGGGCACCCCTTCCGTCACCACCCGTGGCATGGGAATCCCCGAAATGAAAGTGATCGCGGACTTTATCAAACGGGTGCGCGAGCATACCGAAGACGAGGAATACCTTGGCAAGATGAAAGCCGAGGTGAGGGAACTGACCGACAAGTTCCCCCTCTACCCCGAATTGTAAGTAAAATAGTGACGAGTGACGAGTAACGAGTGACGACGTCACTCCTCTCGTCACTCGTCACTCGTTACTCGTCACTTAACTGATCAAAGGAGTTGTCATGCACAAGATGTCGCTGGCTTCCCTGCTTCCGGCAGGAATCGATTACACAGAGCTCAAACAGCAGGAAAACCGCAGGTCCAGCCTGGCTTTTCTGAACGGAACTCTGATCCAGAACAGCTCATCCTCCAGCGGCGGAATTATGTCCCGCACTTTCACCGGAGGTGTTTGGGGCCTTGCCAGCAGTGCTGACATGAGCTCGCCCGGCATGGAGAAGGTGATCCGCAAAGCCGTTGCGAATGCCAGATTGCTCTCTCACAGCGTCAATAAAGGCAAGATCCTCCTTCCCTCCAATCCCGCAGTAGGTGAGTATCTCTTCTTTAGCAAAAAGCCGGCCTGGTCCACTGCCCAAAGAATCGACTTCATCAAAGTCATCGATGACTATGTTGCCAGGACCTATCCAGAGCTCAGCACCAGGCAGATCGCGCTGAATCAGGACGAAATGGAAAAGAACATCCTCACTTCGGACGGAGGCAGCCTGCACAGCATGACTCCCCGCAGCATTCTGGTCATCTATTTGATGACCACGCACAATGGTGAAGCGATCCAAAACTATGATGTTTTTGGCGGATTTGGCCAGTCTGAGGATGTCTTTGACGACCCGTCGGTCTATTTCCCGGAAGTGGATCGAATCTATAAGGAATTGCAGGACAAGAAGGATGCCGTCTTTGCCAGAGGCGGAACCTTCGACGTGGTGCTGGATGCCAAGCTGGCTGGAATCCTCTCCCATGAAGCGATCGGGCACACCACGGAAGCGGATTTTGTGCTCAACGGCTCCATTGCGGGGGACTATCTGAACCAGCCTGTGGCCAGTGAGATGGTCACTTTGATCGATATTGCGAACACCTGGGACGATCAGATCTGCCCGGTTCCTGTCTTTATCGACGATGAGGGCAGCCTGGCAGAGGATTGCGTGATCATTGAAAACGGCATCCTCAAACGCTATATGCACGACAAAGAAAGCGCGCAGCTGCTGGGACACAGCCTCACCGGAAACGCCCGCGCCTATGCTTATAGCGACGAACCTCTGATCCGCATGCGCAACACCATGATCGTGCCCGGCAAAGACAAATTGCAGGATATGATAGCCTCCATTGAGGACGGCTATTATCTGGTGAGCAGCAACAACGGCCAGGCCGATGCCACCAGTGAATTCATGTTCGGAGTGGCTCTGGGTTACGAGGTCAAAAACGGCAAGATCGGCAAAGCCATCAAGGAGACCACCATCTCCGGAATCGCCTTTGACCTGCTCAAAACCGTCACCATGATCTCTGAGGATATGAATTGGACCGCTGCCGGTATGTGCGGCAAAAAGCAGATGATCCCTGTGGGGATGGGCGGTCCGGCCCTGAGATGCAAAGTCAATATGGGAGGTAGATCATGATCAAGCGCGAAGAACTGAAACAGCTCATTACCCGGCTGCAGGACAGGGGTGCGGATAAAGTGACCCTGAGTGCCTGGAGCAGCAGTGAAGAGGAATTCAACCTCATCTATAAGGAACTGAATCTCCTGCGCAGCGTGGAAAAACAAGGGCTGAACATTGTGGTGATCAAGGATCAGAAACAGGCTAATACTTCGCTCAATCAATGGGATGAAGCCGCTCTGAGCACTGCTCTGGATGATCTGATGATCGCCCTGGAATCATCCACCGCCGATCCCGCTTTCGACATCGCTCCCTATCGGGAAGCAGAGAGCTTCTTTGAGGGTCCCGAAGAGCTGGACGCCGGGAAGGTGGTGCTGCGTCTGGAAGAATTTGCTCACTCCATGAAACAAGACTTCACCAGCTTAAGTTTCGATGCCACACTCACCTACGAGAAAAGGCACGAACATTATCTGAATTCCAATGGGGTGGATTTTGAGGTCACTGCTGCCGCATACGGCTTCAACACGATGTTCACTGCCAAAGAGGGCGCAAAGATGTCCTCCATGAACTACACCTATTTTGCGCTTTCTGATCTGGATAAACCACTGATGGAAATAAACTTCACCCGCGAACTGATGCGGCAGATCTGCCAGCAGGTGAACACAAGCCCCATTCCGGTAAGCTTCACGGGGGACATCATTCTGAGCCCCACGGTCGCTTCAGATCTGGTCTATACTCTCATCCAACAGCAGCTTGGCAGCAGCGCCCTGATTACCAAGAGCAGCCGCTTTCCAGATCATCTGGGCCAAAAGATCTTTGACGAGAAGCTCTGCGTTTTCAACAAGCCCACGGATGAACGTCTGGCCACCAGCAGCTTCTATTCTTCTGACGGCTTCAGAGCCAGCGAACACCCGGTGATCGAAAACGGAGTGCTAAAACACTATCCCATCACCCTCTACGCTGCCAACAAAACAGGAAAGCAGCGCACTATGGGGCCGGCTGACAACCTCGTGATCGAAGCCGGTGATAACAGCCTGAAGGATATGATCAGGAATGTGAAGCAAGGCATCCTCTGCATGCGTGCTTCCTTTGGTTCGCCCAATGCCTACGGCGATATGTCCTCCGTGCTCAAGAACAGCTATTATATTGAAGATGGTGAGCTTAAGTATCCCATCAGCGAGACCATGATGAGTCTGAATCTGGTGGATGCCTTCAACAAGATCAAAGCCATCTCCAGGGAGACGGTCAATTTTGGCAGCACAATCTTCCCCTACCTTTGTCTGGGGGATATCTTTGTGTCGCCTAAGTAGTGGCGGATGCCAATCCGCCGACAAGCTTATCTTAACACAGAGACACAGAGGCATAGAGACACAGAGATTAATGAGAGATTTAACACAGAGAAAAGCAGAGCAGGAACTGATGATTAAGAAGCCTGACCCCTTGTCCGTAAACCCTGCGCTGAGCGTCAGCACTCATTACTCATCACTCATTACTCATCACTTTATCCAAGGAGTTACCATGAAAAAAACTCTGATCCTTAGCTTGATCCTGCTCCTCACAGCGGGGCTTTTTGCCGAGCGTAAAGCTCTGGTGATCGGGAATTCAAATTATCAGCGCAAGACTCTGCTGGCGCCGTTCAATGATTCGAACACCATGGCAACCGCTCTGGGGGCAAGCGGATTTGAGGTCACGCAGGCCAACAATCTCACTTTGAAACAGTTTCAGGCAGTGGTTGACACCTTTGCGGTGCGGCTGAATTCAGAAGACGAAGTAATCTTTTACTACAGCGGACACGGAGCCCACGGAACCGGTTCAAACAACTATTTGCTGCCCATCGATGCCGATCCGGGCGTGACCGATTTTTACGACTACCCCGCGATCTCCATCCACGTCAACACATTGCTGGACAAGCTGAAAGCCGCCAAGACCTCCATTGTGATCCTGGAAGCCAGCCGGCAATGGATGAGAATTGACGGAGCAAGGCTGAACCTCGGCTTCGTCTGGGAAGGGGCTGCAGAGAATCAAATGCTGGTTTTCTCCACCGGACCGGATCGGATCATCCCGGATTACGACCTGCCGGCCAGCGTCTTCACCTCCGCTCTGGCTGAGAAACTGAACCGCTCTTATGTATCTGCCAATGCGATATTCACTGAACTGACAGAGGAGCTTCCCAAGCTGACCGAGGGTAAATACCATCCCTGGTTCAGCGGTGAGCTGAAAGAGGATCTGCTGCTGTATTACCCCGAGCAGATCTATCTGACCCCCGGAAACGCGCCATCGCCTTCAGAAGTGGAGGGCGGGGGAAGCTTGTCGTGGTGACTGCTTAAGTAATTAAATATTAAGAATTAAGGTCGCGTTTGTACAGAACCTTATGTACAGGCGCTCGCCGTAGCGCCTATCCCACCTCGCAGGAGTCATTACCGCGACAGTACAAGTCACAGGCGCTACTGTAACTATTTACTGACATCAGAGGTCACAAACGCGGTGCATCCTTTGACGCGGATAGGACTCATGCCCCCATGTAACATAGGCTTCAGCCTGTTTGTAACATAGGCTTCAGCCTGTTTATAACATAGGCTTTAGCCTGTTTGTAACATAGGCTTTAGCCTGTTTATCACACTCCCCGAGGCTCAAGCCTCAGGTACAACAGCTTCAAAGCTATGTTACTCAGTATTTCATCACCTTTGTACAAGCAGCTCCGCTTTCCCGGATCAGATATATCCCTCTGGGCAGATCGCTGCCTGTGTCAGATTTGCCATCCCAGATCAGTTCCTGCTCGGGAGCAGAATCATCTGGCAGAGAAAGAGTTCTCAGTTTCTGGCCTTTGAGGTTGAAGATTTCCAGAGCGGACGTAGATTCACCCTTTACCTGAATCTTGGTTGATGAGTTGAAAGGATTGGGGTAGCAGCTTATCTTTTTGACAACAAGTACGTTAGTATCGTCATCAACCGCGGAAGACAGCTCCGAATTCACCGAAATCGAGAACTTCTTGACTCCGTATTGATGGATCAATCGCAGTTCCACCGGGAGCAGTTCCCTGTCCCCTTTCACCGGAATACCCAAACTTACAGTCACATACAGGCTCTGGCCGGGAGGAAGCATATAGGGCAGAGTGACCGCAGTGCTGCAATGGACCAGAAAAGGCGGATCAGCATAGGGAAGCTCAGGAATTGCCTCGATCAGCAGATTTTCCTGAGTCAGGTTGATGAATTCCATCTGCTGTCCCGGATAGATATCCTCGGGGGTGTTGAAGACAAGTGTTTCAGGCACATTGAGCAGATACTCACGGGGTCTGATGTCCACGATCGCGCCCTCGATCACGGTGAGTCCGTAGGGGATTTGGGAAGGCAGCAGATACCAGGCATCATAGGGTCCGCCCCAACCGAAATTGAGGTGGTAAAACTGATCCGTGTTATAGCCGTCGATCACCACGTTGTGACCCATGCTCCAGGCCGCGTCGACTACCGCAAGATGCACGGGCAGAGCGTTTTGGATATTGTCTATGATCCTCGGGTAGAGCTGAGGATTTGTTTCCGTGAGCAGCGTGGCTTCTGTGAAACCAAAGCGCTGGAAGGCTGCCAAAGCCTGAGCAACACTGAAAGTACCCGATCCGGCAGCTGAATAAACTTGCTCTGCCGCGGCTCCGCAGGCATAGACCAGGGCTGCCATATCGTTGTCGGACAGCGGATTCTGATATTTATAATTTTGCATCAGAGTGTTCAAATAGCCATTCAGTTCAAACCAGGAGGGGAAGCCCCAGGCAGCATAATCGTCATCCACCCAGTAATTTAGCCCCGCATAATTGTGATGATAATCATCCGCGTCAGTAAATACTGTGCCATTGATCCCTTCATGGTAATTGACGATCTGAGCCATGGCAACAGCGGGACACCCAGCCTGGCTATGACTTCCGGTGGAGGTATCGATGGGGATCAGGTTGTTATAGGGAGCGGATTGGCTCCACTGCGTTTTGATCCAACCGCCTGTGGCACTGTAGCCTGCGGGTGGCCACTGTTCGAAATCACGCGCTTGAGTGCTCTCCGGTTGATTCCAGTTCCGGGCGATCTTCTGCTTTTCAGATTCCGGAAGTAAATCTGCGGATTTCAGGCGTTTGGGAAGATCAGATTCCAGGAGCCGGAGCAGAGGATTGTCCGTTTCTGAATCCAAATAGTTGGAATCCAGGGAGTAAGCCAGCAGCGGGGGGAGCTCATCCCTTCCTGAAATCACGATAAAGCCTTTGGGTTCAAGGGGATATACATAGGCTAAAGTTTTTCCAGCGTCTTGAACGAGATTGCAATCCGCAGGACTGCGATCCCCCGCGTTCAAACGCATCAATTGCCGCTCTGCCATTTGTAAAGCTCTGGAGGGTGCCACTTCGGCTGCAGCCAAGAGACCCAGGATCAGAGCCAATAAAGAAAGTAACGCAAATCTTTTCATCATCTTCGCCTCGCTTGTCTGATTCTGGATAATTTATGTGCAAATATTGTTCCAAGATTCTGATTTATTGAAGGTGGAAGATGGTGTCGCCCTTCCAGGGCTCAGTGTCGTTGGTCGCATTGCTACCTGGGGTTCCGCTCCGCTACACCCCAGGCTATGAGAGTGCCCCCCCCCTCCAAGGGTTGACCCGACAATAACCCTGAACCCCTATACATCAATATCACGAGAATAATCATGCCACCGCAACCCAGGAGTGGTCTGACTAAACCCCTGACCCCCTGAAACCCTAAACCCCTCTCAACAAAGGCGCTACAGCGAGCGCCGGCACACTGCACACTGTCCAGCAGCATCGGCATGCTGCTCTACGGATGTTGGCAGACAGGACAATAGAAGCTGGATCTTCCTGCCAGTTTGACGTTTGCGATCTTGTGTCCGCGGGGACACTCCGTCTTTTGATAGACGCGCAGGAAGTTTTGAAAGGAGCCGGTTTTATCATCTATGGAACGGAAGTCTGAGACGCTGGTGCCTCCCACTGCTATAGCCTCTGCCAGGACCTGTCTGGTTTCTTTCACGATCCGTTGCAGCGATCTCAGATTCACTTGATTGGAAGGGGTCTCCGGGTGTATTTTGGCACGATAGAGCAATTCACAGACGTAGATATTGCCCAACCCGGCCACAACGCTCTGATCCAGCAAAGCATTCTTGATCGGAGCCTTACGGGAGGACAGCTGTTTTTGGAGGTAGGCAGCCGTGTAGCAAGGCTCCAGGGGTTCCGCTCCCAGATTGGGCAGATAACGCTCCAAATTTGAGCTTTTACAGAGGATGATCTTGCCAAAGGTGCGGATATCGATGAAATGGACCACGGCTCCGTTTTCGAGGCTGAATCTGGCTCGTTCGTGTTTCAGCGGTTCATCCGGAGAGGGATTGTAGACCAACTTTCCGGTCATTCTAAGGTGGACAACTAAGCTGTGTCCACCCTTTAAAGATATAGTCATGTATTTTCCCAGACGCCGGTGTCCTTGGATTTGAGCCGGAAAGACAGAGCTTTCCAGCTCCGGATCCAGAATCACTGTGCCGGGGTAATAGCAATCAAGAGCTGTGATCCGGGTGGAGCCGACAGCCTCGATGAAGCCTTCAAGAACGGTTTGAACTTCCGGTAATTCAGGCATTTAGAATATCACTGAGCAGCTGTTCAGGAGCCAAAGATCTGTTGCAATTTTTGCAACATCATCTTTTCGGGGGCGGCACCTTCCACAAAGTCTTTCTCGTTGATCACGGTGCGCGGAACTCCCTGCACGGCATATCGTTGTGCCAGATGCGGAAATTCCGAGATCTCAATCATATCGGCCTTAACTTTATCAGAATACAGCGCCATGCGTTGAGCCAGGATCACCGCCGGAGGACAGTAGGGACAGGTGGGGGTCACCAGCACGCGCAAGTGGATGTCCTGCTTCAGATTATCCAACCAGGACTTGGTTTCCGGCAGGAGTTTGGTGATGCCGGTTGAGACCATCAGGATGGCATTGAGCAAGCTGGAAAATTCATATCCGGCGGGGATGCCATAGAACCTGATGCCATAGTCTTTTGCGCCGATCAGGGCGAGAGCAGGGATCTGTTCGATCCCATATTTTTGCACCGCTTCGGCATCGCTGTCGAAGAGGTGAACTTCCAGTTTCAGCAAGGGGTTGACGGTGCTGAGTTCTTCCAGCATTTGGTGCGTTTCCTTGCAATATTGACATTCCATGGGCTGGGTGAAGAGTTTGAGCTGCACGACCCCGGTCATGTTGGCCAGCTGGTTCTTTACTTCTTTGAGGACTTTATCATCGAGCATTGGCATGGTTATCTCCTTTATTCAGTGACGAGTGACGAGTGACAAGAGCAGACGTCACTTGTCACTTGTCACTCGTCACTCGTCACTGAATAATATAGCTTCCCCCTCTCTCCGGGGCAAAGACTTATTGACAAAAATACGGCTGGTGATATTCGGGATTACAATGGAAGAATTATAAGATTTGGGAGATTTATATGCAAACCGATATTAGCAAGTACTTTATCGAGTTGGTTTCGATCGACAGCGAATCCCGGGACGAACGTGCCATCGCGGATAAACTGATAGCGGATCTGAAAGAACTGGGCGCGGAGGTAACAGAAGACGATAGCACAGGATTCAGCAAAGGCAACACGGGAAACATCCTTGCACGCTTTCCCGGAAAGGTGGACAAAGCTCCTATCCTATTCTGTTCTCATATAGATACTGTTGTTCCCGGCAAGGGCATCAAGCCCAGGATCGAGGACGGCAAGATATATTCCGATGGCAGCACGGTTCTTGGAGCTGACGACAAGAGCGGAGTGGCTCAGATCATGCAGGGGATAAAGACCCTGAAAGACTCCGGCATAGACCACGCTCCGATCGAAGTGCTGTTCACGGTCTGCGAAGAGATCGGGCTCTTGGGTTCCAAGAGCTTTGACAAATCTCAGCTCAAGTCTGCCTTTGGCTACGCTTTCGACACTCAGAATGTCGGAGACCTGATCTTGGGCGCGCCCTCCCAAAACTCTTTTGTGATCACGATCTACGGCAAGGAAGCCCATGCCGGGGTTGAGCCCGAGAAGGGGATCAATGCCATCAGAGTGGCTTCCGAAGCGATAGCCGCGATGCCGCTGGGCAGGATAGACTTTGAGACCACCTCAAACCTCGGAGTGATCAAGGGCGGAATGGCAACCAACATCGTCCCGAACAAAGTTGAGATCCGTGGAGAAGCCCGCAGCCACAACCCTCAAAAGCTGGATCGGGTCTGCCTTGATATCCGCAAAGCAGTGGAAGACGCGGTCAGCCGGCATCAGGGGGATCTGGTGAAAGCCGGTTTCAGCTTTGACCTGGAGAATGAATACAAGTCCTTTCGCGTGTCTGAAGACGCGGAGCCGGTCATACTCGCCAAATCCGCTTTGTCCAGGCTGGGGATAGAAGCCCGCACCGCTGTTGGCGGAGGCGGAAGCGATGCCAACAATATCGGAGCGGCAGGGATTCCGACTATTATCTGCGGCACCGGTATGATGCGTTACCACACCGTGAACGAATTTATCGCGATAAAAGATCTGGAAGCCGGAGCAGCCTTTGTTACCGAGTTGCTCAAGCTCTACGCCAACAGTTAACGAAGCACGTCCAAAAGGAGACCTGATGACAAAGCTCTGTTTGATCGGATATGGCAAAATGGGTAAAATGATAGCTGAACTCGCGCCTTCCCAGGATTGCGAGGTCGTGAGCATCGTGGATCCCTCTCTTGCTCAGCATCATGCCCTGATAAACGCTGAAGTCCTTGCCGGAGCTGATGTCTGTATAGATTTCAGTCATCCCTCCGTGGTGCTGGCCAATATTCGCCAGACCGTGGCTCTGGGCAAGAATCTGGTGGTTGGGACCACCGGCTGGAACGCCCATCTGGAAGAGATCAAGACCTTGGTGCAAAGCACCGGAACCGGATTTTTGCATGGCGCTAATTTCTCGATCGGAATGAATCTGTTCCAGCGGGTGATAGCTTACGCGAGCACGGTTTTTGATAAATTCGAGGCCTACGACAGCTTTGGTTATGAGATCCATCATCGCCAAAAGGCGGATAGCCCCTCCGGAACAGCGATCGAGCTGGCAAACACCATCCTTGGCCAGAGCACCCGGAAAAACTCTGCAGTGTTTGAAAAACTGGACCGGCGTCCGGAACCTCAGGAATTGCATTTCGCATCCGTACGCGGGGGTTATGTTCCCGGAACTCATGTGCTGGCTTTCGATTCCGAAGCGGATACGATCGAACTGACGCACAGGGTGCGCTCCCGAGTGGGTTTTGCCATGGGCGCGCTGCTTTCTGCCAGGTGGCTTCAGGATAAAAAAGGTTTCTTCACCTTTGCGGAGATGATCTCTGAGATAGTATGCTGATAGATTTTGTCAAAATGCAGGCGCAGGGCAACGACTTTGTGATTCTGGACCACCCCGGGGCTGCTCTCCTGAACGAGGATCTGAGCGCTCTGGCGATCGCAATTTGTGACAGGCATTACGGCTTCGGCGCGGATGGTTTGGTGATCCTGACCAATTCGGTAACTGCAGATGCCAGAATGATCATTTATAACAGCGACGGTTCCAGAGCGGCCATGTGCGGTTCCGCCCTTCGCTGTTTGACCCGGCTGCAATCAAAGCGGACAGGAAGACACTGCTTTGAGCTCGAGACCGATTCCGGGATCAAGACCTGCCGGCTCGAACCTGACGACGTCTGCACGGTCGGTTTGGGCAAACCTCAAATGCTTGACGCGAACAAACAGGTGGACGAATTCAAGGGCTCTCTGGTGGACGTGGGAAACCTGCATTATGTGGTCTACACAAACGATCTGTCAGAAGCTCCGCACTTGCTTTTTGGAGCGAGGCTGGAGCGTCATCCCGCCTTTCCGGGTGCTGTAAATGTGCATTTTGCCAAGCTCGAAGACCCTCAGACCATCACGCTGAAGATCTGGGAAACCGGAGCGGGAGCGACACTGGCTTGCGGAACCGGAGCCACAGCGGCAGTCATGAGCGGAATCCTGAACCATGGTCTGAGAGACAGCGTCACGGTCCGCATGCCGGGAGGAGAGGTGCGCGTGAGCAGAGATCTCCCGGGTGGTAATTTTGAGCTAAGCGGGAAAGTCTTTCATATCGGCACGGGGCAATTCAAATGGAAAATTTAGGCAAATACCTTGCGGATCTCCGCCTCAAGCGGGACCTTAGTCTTTCTAAAATTCAAGAGGATATGCACTTCCCCCCCGAGAAGATCAAGGCTTTGGAAGCTGGTGACCTGGAGCAATTGGGTGAATATGGCATGCGCAAGGCAATGATCTTCAATTACGCGCGCTATCTGGAAGCGGATCTGAATGCCGTGATGGCAGAATTCAAGCGGCTCGATCCCGATCCGGCTCAAAAATCCATCCCTTCGTTTATGGAAAAGGATAAAAAGATCCTGCTCTCCACAAACTTCCTCTGGATGATCGCCATCTTCGTCATTGTGGTGATCCTGGGCTCGATCGTCTGGTATGCCTATTCTCAGGGTGTGCTCAAGACTCCGGTGATCTTCAGCAAAGCCGGAGACAGCCTCAAGGTGGCACAGACCCGTCCAAGGGAAGAGGCCGCGCCTGATTCTCTGCGGGAACGGATGTTGATGCTTAGCAACGAGATCAAGACGGGAAAACAGATCGACTCAGCCAAAGAAAGAGCCCAAAAAGCTGCTCTGCCTCCCGACTACATTCCCGCGGACACCACCGATCACATCGGAAGATTACTGGGCAAGAGCCCGGTCAATGTACCCATCCATTAGTCATTGCAATGAAAGGATATAAATGAAACAAGAACTCATCCGAAACTTCTGCATCATAGCTCATATCGACCATGGTAAATCCACCCTGGCCGATCGCTTTTTGGAAGAAACCCACGTCATCAACGTCAGCCAGGCCACGGCTCAGATCCTCGATACCATGGATCTCGAGCGCGAGAAAGGGATTACCATCAAATCCCACGCGATCAGAATGATCCACAATTATAAGGGGCAGGATTACACGCTCAATTTGATCGACACCCCCGGGCACGTGGATTTCTCTTATGAAGTGAGCCGCGCGCTTGCATCCTGCGAAGGCGCCATCCTTTTGGTAGACGCGTCTCAGGGCATTGAAGCCCAGACCATGAGCAACCTCTATCTGGCCATGGAAAACAACCTCGAGCTCCTACCCGCGCTGAATAAGATCGACCTGCCCAAAGCCGATATCGAAGGCACGGAACACGATCTGATGGAGATCATCGGTTGCGGCGCGAGTGATATCAAACGGGTAAGCGCCAAGGCTGGGATCGGGATCAAAGAACTGCTGGACAGTGTGATAGAGCTGCTTCCCGCCCCCGAAGGCAATCCCGAAGCACCGGCTCAGGCTCTGATCTTCGATTCCTATTTCGATATGTATCGGGGCGTGGTCGTATTGGTCAGGCTTTTCGACGGAACTCTGCGCAAGGGAGACAAGATCAGGCTGATGAGTAACGGCCATGAATATGACATCGAGGAGATCGGCTATCTTGGGATCAAATTCCAGCCGCAAAGCGTGCTCAACACAGGTGAGGCCGGCTATATCATTGCCAATATTAAGGAAGTTGCCGATGCCCGCGTGGGCGACACCATCACCCTTGCCAAAGGAGGATGCACAGAGGCTTTGCCCGGATTCATGGAACCCAAGCCCATGGTCTACAGCGGCATCTTCCCCATCAACGGAGAGGACTATGAGGACCTGGTGGATTCAATTGCCAAGCTCAAGCTCAACGATGCTTCCCTGGTCTACGAAAAGGAGAGTTCCCTCGCTCTGGGTTATGGTTTCCGCTGCGGTTTTCTGGGCATGCTGCATCTGGAGATCGTGAAGGAGCACCTGATGCGGGAATACAATATCCCCATCATTGCCACCACTCCCAGCGTGCGTTTCCTGATCAAACTCAAGGACGGACGTGACATCGTGGTCAACAACCCCATCGATTTCCCCGATCCCAACTACATTGATTCCATTCAGGAACCCGTCATGGAGACCGAGATCATAGTGCCGACCGATTATATCGGCAACATCATGAAGCTGGCTCAGGAACGCCGCGGCATCCAAAAGAACATCCAATACATAGATGAAAAGAGGGTGGCTTTGCATTATGAATTGCCGCTGATCGAGATCATCTTCGATTTTTATGACAAGCTCAAGACCGTCTCCCGCGGCTATGCCTCGCTGGACTACCATTTTCTGGAGAACCGTCCCTCTCAGGTGGTCAAAGTGGATATCCTGATCAACGGCGAAAAGGTCGATGCCATGAGCTTTATCTGCCATGTGGACAAGGCTCACAACTGGGGCAAAAGCGTCACCCAAACCCTCTCGGAAGTGATCCCGCGCCACATGTTCAAGATCGCTCTGCAGGCCTCCATCGGAGCCAAGATCATCGCGCGCAGCACTATCAACCCAATGCGCAAAGACGTGCTGGCGAAGTGTTACGGTGGTGATATCAGCCGCAAACGCAAGCTCCTGGACAAACAGAAGGAAGGCAAAAAAAAGATGAAAGAGATCGGGAGCGTGACTGTGCCTCAGGAAGCTTTCCTGGCGGTGTTGAAAGCTGACAGGGAATAGCTTTGCGCCAGGGATTGCTGCTCTTATTACTGCTCGTCGCGGTGCTGCCGCTGGCGGGCAGTTTTTTTATTGAAGACATCGATTTTATCTCCACCTTCAGCGTGTCCAAAGCCGATCTGATCGAGGCCGGGGGGCTTATTCCCGGCAAGGAGATCGAAGCGGAGGACCTGAAAGTCGCCACGATGAACATTCAAAACCATTTGATCAGGTCCGGAAGGCAATTCGTGATCGTGAACAATCCTCAAATCATCCCTCTGGGAGAGAACAGGATCAGGTTAGAATACCGGATCAGGGAGGCTCTTCCCTCCGATAACTGCAGCCTGGAATTCGCCGGACTCAGATATTTCAGCCGTGCCAAGCTGCTGGATCTGCTGATGATCAGGGAAAACACAGCCCTTGAGCTTCGCCGCCTGCCCCAGATCATGAACCGGATCCTGGAGATATACAACTCACGCGCTTATCTCTTTGCCTCCGTTAAGCTGGATTCACTGGTGCTGAAGCCGGATAGCAGCCTGCAGGCTGTGGTCAGGATCGAAGAAGGCAAACCTTTCAGACCCAAAAGCTATATCATTGAGGGCAATAAACACACCCGCGGCGGTTCCCTGATCAACACCGCTGGTTTGAACGGGATCAAACAAGTCGGTCCGGATGCTCTCGAGAGCGCGCGTCAACGCATATTGATCAAGCCTTATATCAAAGAGGCGGAGCTCATTCCTTTGGATGAAGAAAAAGTCCTGATCCGTATCGAAGAGGGACGCATGACCTATCTGGAAGGAGTCGCGGGGGTCAGCCGCAGTGGAAACAAAACCCGCCTCACCGGGATCCTGGCGCTGCAATTCCTCAATCTCTGGGGTTCAGACAGAGCGATCAAGCTCAACTGGAGACAGCTACCCGGCAGCAGCTCCGATCTGAAGCTCAACTACCATGATTCCGGGCTGGAAGCTTATCCCTTTGCGGCCGATCTCAGTTTTGCCAGAACCCAACAGGATTCCCTGTGGATCCGCAGCAAAATGGGATTGGATCTATATTATCACCGCATGGCTCATCAACTTGGCATCGAGCTCGGCACGGAAAACGTGATCCCGGGATATGGCAGACCACCGGTGATTCAAAAGAACGGCAACCGTGCCCTGGGAGGCTTTTGGGCCTACGATCAAAGCGACCACAGATCGAATCCCACTCGTGGTCTGAAACTCAAAGCTCGCTACCGATTCTTTCCCGAACACAAGCTCAAAGATATGAATACGGCGCTGGAACTGGACGCGGAAA
>JAKLEY010000033.1 GCA_022711455.1 Candidatus Cloacimonadota bacterium | reverse complement strand
TGAAGATAGGCGAATTCAAACGTCAGTTGAGCGCCATCGAGAACGAAAAGCTCTATCCTGAGTGGCTGCGTATCTTTTGCGGAGGGGCAACTTCCGGCTTTTTCTGTCTGCTCTTCGGAGGCAGTTGGCTGGAATTCGGGGTTGCATATCTGGTCGGCGTCCTGGTCAGCCTTGCCTTGCGTTTGATCGTGCTGCTGCGCATGAACAACTTTCTGGTGCATGCCTTAGGTGCTGCCATGGTGGTTGTTTTTGCCAAGACCTTGGATATCTGGGTTCCCTATATCAAGATCGACAACATCATCATCGGCGGGATCATGCTGCTGGTGCCGGGATTATCGATCACCAATGCCATTCGTGATACGATGAGCGGAGATCTGGTCTCCGGAACCGCCCGGGCTGTGGAAGCTTTGCTGATCTCAGTCGGGATCGCGGCAGGTAGCGGAAGCATGCTCAAACTTTGGTCCCTGTGGGGTTTATAGGATGAGACCCTTCGACAGCCTCACCCTGATGCAGTTCTGTTGGGCTTTTCTGTCAATCGTGGGCTTTTCCATCCGCAGCAATCTGAGAGGTCTGAAAGTGATCTTTGCCGGATTGGGTGGAGGCCTGGCCTGGGCATTCTATCTGATCACGCTGTTCTACAGCAGGTCGCTCTTGTTTTCGATCTTCGTTTCGACTATCTTAGTATGTGTGTACTCGGAATTTATCGCGCGGCGCTTCAAAGTGCCGGTCTCGGTATTCGTGATCTGCGCGATCATCCCTCTGGTGCCCGGAAGTGGCTTGTATTATTCGATGCAGTCCTATCTTGCCGGAAATCTGGGGGAAGCCTCGGTCAAGATCGTCACCACTCTGATGATAGCCGGAACCATTGCCGTGGGAATTGCGGTGGTTTCATCCGTCACCAACCTTGTGACCCGGGTACTCAATAGATTTTAGGAGAATTTATAAAACATGAATAAATCGATCAAACAGATCCAGATGGAGGAACGCATCCTCAAGCATCTGAGCGGCAAGCCTTTGGTAGCCATCAAACTGCTCTTTGACGACGAGGAGTTGCAGGCCCTGCAGGAGTATGCCAATGTGGTCTCCATCAAGCGCCTCGGTTATAACGACCACGGTCCGGTGCACATGCGTAAAGCCACTTATAACACGATCCGGATGATGCAGCTGCTCACCGGAGCCGGGATTCAGATGAACCTCGAAAAAGAAGGGCTCGGCACAGCGGAAGACTCCATGGTGGCCGTGATCTTTGCCTCTCTGCTCCACGATCTGGGGATGTCCGTGGCGCGCGATTTTCACGAGATCCTCTCGATCCAGCTGGCAACTCCCTTTATTGATAAGGTTTTGAACGCCATATATACTCCCCAGGAACTGATGCTGAAGACAGCCCTGCGCTCACTTGCCATTGAAGGCATCTTCGGGCATATGGCAAACCGCAAGATCCACTCTCTGGAAGCAGGTTTGGTGTTGATCGGGGATGGCAGCGACATGGAAAAAGGCAGAGCCCGGATCCCCAGCATTCTCTCCCTGCAACCCAGAGTCGGAGATATACACCGCACCTCAGCCGGTGCCATCCAGAGGGTCAAGATCAGCAAAGGCATCGAAAAGCCGATCCGCATCACCGTGGAAATGAACGCCTCCGTGGGTTTCTTCCAGATCGAAGAGGTCTTCTTTCCCAAGATCAACACCAGTCCGGTCAAACCCTATATCGAGCTCTATGCCGGAGTGCCGGAGCGCGAAATGCTGCGCTACCTGTAAAGGTTAATGGTTAGTAGGTTAATGGGTTAGTGGGTTAGTGGTGACGCTGGATTTTGATAATGCTGAGAAAGTGACGAGTAACGAGTGACGAGTGACAAGAGTCAGCTGCACTCACTTATTTCAACCCGGAGCACAGGTAGTGTCGGACTCCGTTCCGACAACAACAGAGATTTTCAACACAGAGAAAAGCAGAGCACGGGGCGACACACTCATCACTCATTACTCATCACTCATCACTTTTTTCAACACAAAGACACAGAGACACAGAGGCACAGAGAAAGGCAAAGAGCGGAGGTTTCTCGTCACTTGTCACTCGTCACTCGTCACTCCCTGCACCCCTATCATTACTATTGAGGTTAAAATGAAGAAACCCCTCCTGAGCCTCCTACTGCTCATAAGCCTGACGCTGAGCCTGTTCTCAGCTCTGCCCCAAGCCCTGACTTCCACCGGTGATCCGGAGCTATATCAGGAACTGCAGTCCAAAGCCATGACCAATCTGAAGAAGCTGGACAAAGCACAACAAACCGGATACAAGGCTCTGCTACAAGCTCATCCGGACATCCTGATGGCTTATCTCATTGCTTATGAGCCTGATGGCGCGCTGGCATTCACTGCTCCTGAAGTGGTGGCTTCAAATTACAACGCCCTTACCCGGCTGATCGAAAGCGACGGTCTGCGCTATCCCGCAGAGTTCTTTCTGGCTTATGTGGCCAAACAGGGCGTCTCGGATGAAGCGCTGACTCCTTATCGTCAGGCATTGCTGGATGATGGTTTGCAGGAAGTTCTGGATCAGAACCCCAACTTACTAGAACGCTATCGGGAAACCGCGCTCTGGTGCGTGGAACGTTTGCGTTTCCAGCCTACCTCCGGTCGGGATCAGAGTCCGCTGGACATCACTCAAAAGTCGTTTTTGGGACGCTGCGAAGAGATGCAGATCCTCTTTGTGGCTGCCGCGCGCACGGTCGGGCTGCCCTCCCGTCCGGCTTCCACCCCCTGGTGGGCGCATATGGACAACAACCATGCCTGGGCGGAAGTATATTTGGATGGAGCCTGGCACTACACAGGTGATATGGACGCGGCGTATTTTCCCGATCAAACCTGGTTCAGCGGGATGATCGACAAGACCGTCTTGATCCTCGCAGACGGCAATCTGGCTCCGGAAGGAGAAGAGGTCCTCTATCAAGGCCCCTGGGATTCAACGATCAATTCCACTGTGAATTATGCCCGGGAACGCACCCGCAGTCTGCGTTTAAACGTGGTGGACCCTTTGGGTAAACCTGTGGACAGAGCCATGGTGACTCCCATGGTTTATAATTGGGCCAGTTTGAGAGGAATCACCAGCACTTTCACAGACAAGCTGGGCAATCTGAAGCTGAGCGTTGGACGCGGCGCCTTTTACCTGATGGTTTACAAGGACGGATTATCCGCACTGGAGCTGATCCCATCTTCCACAGACGCAGTCATGGAGAGGGAGATCGTGCTCAGCAAGAGTCCTTTCAAGCCTCAGCAGGTGATTCTGGAGTATCCTTCCAATTCAATGACCTGGCAGCAGGCTCCGGCTGAATATCAAGCCCGGGTTGAAGCCTCCAAAGCCAGGATCGCGGACAGGTTTGCCGGGTTTGAGAGCAGCGTGCTCACTCGCAGCGGTGCTTCTGAGGACAGCCTGCTGTTGGAAGTGATCAAGAATTGCCGCGCCAATCAAAACGAATTCTACGCCTTCGACCGTGCCAATCAACCCCTGGACAAGGCATTTCTGGAGCTATTGCGCGATGGGGATCCCAAGTTTTTGTGGACTGCCTCAGCCTCGCAGTTTGAAGCTCTCTATCAGTTTTATCTCGCTCAGGCTGCCCGTTTGGAACAGCTCGCGCCGGAGCACAGACAGTATCTCTTCGATCCGGCAGTCTTTTTTGAAGCCCTGCCTTCACCTGTAGCGCGGGTCAAAGGGAAAGCACAGCTCTACCCCGCAGCCTTTCTGCAAAAGGGCAGGACTGAAGCAGAGCTGGTGAGCAGAGTGGTGAAGTATCTGCACAAACAACACAAAGTCAAGCCTGCCAAAGCCCTCTCCGGCTTGCTTCCGCTGCAGCTTGCGATCAAACAGAAGTTTCTGAACAACTATCAGTTCCGCATTCTTGCAGTCTCAGCCCTGCGCGCAAATGGTATCCCCGCGCAGTTCTCGCGCATACCGGATCTGATTCTGGTCTTGATCGACAACGACTGGCAGTATTACAATGTGACGACAAATCGTCTGGCAGAGCTCAGCGCGCCTTCAACCGGGGCTGTTCAGAATCTTGTGATCAGGCTTCGGGATGAGGCGGGAAACCCCTTGAACATTCCAGCCGAGCAGTTTAGCATCACCACTCTGGACAGCGGCAACTTTTACCCTCTGGAACAAAGGCCGGAATATCAGCAGAATGGCTATTACCATGCCAGCTTGCCTCAAAAAGGCTTGTTCCTGCAGATCGGCTACCGCAGTTCGGACAGTCGCACCGGATATGTGCTGAGGCCGCTCTCAACTGAGGCGGACAGCGTGTTTGTGGATCTGTATTTACAGGATTATCCCCGCAATTGGGTGGCCGCGGAAGACTATCTGCTGGATATCATAAAAGATACAGATACAGATGCTTACGAGGTCATCCTCTTGGGCAATCACGATCAGGAAAACAGCATGCGGCTGGCGGATAAGATCAAAGCCGCAGGTCGTAAATTCCTCTGGTTAGGCTACAGTTACAGCGCCCAAAGTGCCGATAACTATGAGGTCTCAGACGCCTGGAAAGCCTTGTTTGAAAAGGAACAGCGTCCCCGCACCATCACCCTGGTCCGCAATCAGAACGGAGCTTGGGAATATTATGAAGGCTTGTGGGAGAAACTGCCTTCGGCTAATTAAGAATTAAGAATTAATAATTAAGCAGCGCGGGTTCTGCTTGTATTTCCCGTTAGCAAACCGCATGCTTCAGGCATCCTGCAGGCATGCTCCCGGCACGATCGTGCCTGCATCATGCCTGCAGCATGCCTGCGGGGTGCCTGATGGTGCAGGGCAGGACGTGGATTGCAGGGCTTTGTCCCTGCACGTGGAAAGGTACTGCCTGAACCCCCAGAGGGGGGTGCCACCATCATAGCCTGGGGTGGAGCTTTAGCGGAACCCCAGGGCATGCAAGGAAATGTTATCGAACCCCGGATGGGGTGACACCAATCCAATGCAGGAATTGGGTTGAGAAAAGAGACAAGTGACAAGTGACGAGTGACAGGATCACTCTGCTCTCTGTTTATCTCTGCTTTTCTCTGTGTTAAGAAATCTCTCTGTGCCTCTATGCCTCTGTGTCTCTGTGTTTAAAAAAGTAATGAGTGATGAGTGATGAGTGATGAGAGGGCGACACTACCTGAACTTGGTGGGATCTATGTTGTCGGATCGGCATCCGACACTACCGGTTCTCTGTGTATAAAAAAGATCACCGAATCTGAGCAGCGCAGCTCCTCTCGTCACTCAGTAGCAACGCAGCTCCTCTCGTTACTCGTCACTTCCATATACAGCGCGCCTGCAAAGCATTTCTGCACGCAGAGAGAACAGCCCACGCAGAACTCGGTGTCGATCACGGGGTATCTCTCTTCATCTAACGAGATGGCGAGGTAGGGGCAGCGGCTGCAGTTTCCGCATTTCATACAGAGTTCTTTGATCAAAGCAGAGTGTTTGGAACTCTTGGGCAGATCCATGAAATCGGTCACGGGTTTGGGTTGAGCGATCCCGATCAGTTCAGGCACCGAGGCGATCCCCCGGGCTTCCAGATAGTGGCTGAGTCCGATTTTGAGTTCATCGATGATCCCCAAGCCATATTTCTCCGCGACGGTGCAGAATTGCACGGTGGAAGCGCCCAAAGCCAGCATGGAAGCCGCGTCATAATAGTTCATCGCGCCTCCGTTTCCGGAGATGGTGACCCCCATGTTCCCCGCTCGGGAAAGGGTCAGATAGCTGATGGGCAGGACTCCCGCGCCGCTCATACCGACCACGACGCCTTCGTCCCAAGTCCCTTCCTTTTCTCTGAAACCCAGGCTGGGGAAGGTGTTGGCGAGGGTGATCCCGGCTTTTTTACCGGGGAATTTGGCAAAGACCTGGCGCACGGCATCGATGATGCGCCAGATTGCCGTCACGGCACCGGTCAGTTTAAAGAGTTTGGGGATCTCAGGATCGCTGATCTCCATCACCCAATCGATGATTTTGGCACTGAGGGTGGCATCCTGAGCCACGATGTCTCCGTGCGTGCCGTCTCCGCCCTGAGGACAGGAGAGGCTGTATTCGATGCCCATGGCGCCCGCGGATTCCAGCTTGCGGGTGTTGGATTGCGAGACTAATTTGTCTTCCGCGTCGTTTCCGGTGACGGGTCCTCCGGTGGAGGCCATGGTCAGTTTTTCCGGGAATTCTTTGACCAATTGAGAAAGTTCAGCGCAGACCCGATCAAGGGGATGATCGGAAACGTTGTCGCAATTGCCGTAGGTTTCGGGATTGAAAACGAACATATATTCGCCCGGGATATGGATCTCGAGGTTGTCGAAGGCTGTCTTCATGACACCCCCGCTCCAGCCGGCAGCATAGGCTTTCTTCATCTGTTCATAGCCATCGGTGGGAGGGGCAGCGGAGAGCAGGAAGGGGCTTTCGATCTTTCTGCCGAAGAAATCCGTGGACAGATCCACCGGAAGCTTCTTCCAGCCAAGGATGGGGCAGTGGCTCTTGGTCTGTTTTTCAAGCTCGGGAGCTTCCGTTTGCCGGAGGGCTGCGTCGACCTTTAGCGCCGCGTTTTTGCCTGCTGCCACAGCTTCCACAACGGTGGTAGGGCCGTTTGCCATATCTCCGCAGTGGTAGATATTGGCTCCGCTTTGAGTCAAACGCGGACGGTTCCCGATCGCAACCAGGAGGAGATCGAAGGGACGGAAAGCTTCGCCGGCGCCGGCTTCATCCACGATTTTGGAGGGATGGAAGCTCTCGCCCTGTGGCAGGTTCACGGCTTTGGTCCGGATGCCTTTCACGACCCCGTGCTCATGCACCAGTTCGGTCACCCGGCTGCGGTTTGTGATCTGAATTCCAGCTTTGTGCAAGCCTTGTTTTTCGTCCGGAGTGAGCGGCATCTCGTGATAGGCTTCCAGGCAGATCAGTTCCACGTGGCTTGCGCCTCTGCGCCTGGCTGTGAGAGCCTGATCAGCAGCGATCGCGCCACCAACGAGGGCAATTCTCTTACCGCTAAAGTCATATTGCTCCGGGTTCCGCAGCAGATCCATGCCATAAGTCACAAACTCATCTCCGGGGATTTTGAGGTGTACGGGCTCGGTGAGTCCGGTGGCGATGATCACGGCATCCGCTCCGCCCGAGAGCAGTTCAGAGGCTTCCGGAGGAGTTCCCGGGATCACTTTGAGCTTGAAAGTGCTGAAAATATAATCCAGATCGGAGCGCATGACCTCTGCCTGCAGACGTTCTTCCGGGATCAGATTGGCCTGTCCGCCGGGACTTTCAGGCTCGTAAAGCTCTATCTCATAACCCATTTGAAGCAGAGCCGTGGCTGCTGCCAAACCGGAAGGACCGGCTCCGATCACTGCCACGCTATGGCCGTTTTTGGGGGGGAGGATGAATTCGGGAAGGACAGCCAAGTCTTTGGCTTTCTTGATGATAGTGGCCTGAACAGCCGGGATTTTGATCGGAGTGTCAAATCCCTCTCTGCTGCAGGCAGCCTGACAATGGTAATCCGGACACACAGCTCCGCAGACTCCACCCAAAGGATTGCTGGAGAGGATGATCCCTGCCGCGCGTTTAAAATCTGAGGGACGAAAGCCCCTTGCTGCCATGATGAAATCGGCAGGTGAGCAATCACATGGGCAGGCAGTTTTGCAGGGTTTGGTCTCGCAAAACTCGCAGCGGCTGAGTTCGGTCTTGAGCTGGGCATCGGTTAAAAACATGGTTACCTCTTGTGGAGTGATGAGTTATGAGTTATGAGTGACGAGTGACGAGTGACGGGGATCCGCCCCTCGTCTCTTGTCCTCTGTGTCTCTGTGCCTCTGTGTCTCTGTGTTGAGAAAAAGTGATGAGTGATGAGTAATGAGTGATGTGTGCATGCGCTTTGCTTAAGCTTGCAGTCTGGCACTCACGCTACTTTCTATTTGTGCAGCATGGGTCTCACAATCTTTGATCAGAGCTTCGGCTTTAGCTTTGATGCTGGTCTTGAAAGCCTCATCGGTGGAGCCGGAAAGGTTGATCAGGATATTGTACCAGGCTGCTTTTGCGGCTGCAAGGGCGGTCAGTCCTGCCACCCCGGCATCTGAGAGGGCGTTGAGATTGCCGACGGCTGCCACCTGCTCTGCCAGTTGCAGGGCTTCCAAAGAGAGTTCCAGAGTTTCCAGGGGAACGAGGATCGCGCCCTGAGTGGTCTTTTCGACTGCCGCGTCCCGGAGGGCAATCTCAGCCTCAGTCTTCTTGGGTAAGCGCATGGCGTCCATCATGGCATAAAAGGCATCGGTGTCTTTATCGATGCAGAAGATGGCGCGTTCTTTGATGCTTTGACCCAGGGGTCCGTATTCAAACACTTGAGACTGCACCTTTTCATAGCCTTTTTTATCGATGGTGAGGTTGGAAACCATGGCGGAGAGGGCTCCGGACATAGCGGTCAGGAGTGCTGCCACGCTTCCTCCCCCGGGAGCGGGGGCATCGGTGGAGAGCAGATCGCAGAACCCTGTCAAAGTAAGCGCGGCCAGGCTTTCGGGCTTGGCGATGGCAAATTCGATCACCTTTTTATCCAGATCGAAAGCGCCCAGTTCGGAGAGGCCCATGGATTGAACGGCGGTTTCCATGATCATGCGTTCCGGGAGTCCGGTGCTTTCGCCCATCTTGGCAAGATAGTGCTTTCCGGCTTCTAAGAGAGCGGCTTTGGGGATGAGCCCCACCAGTTCACTGCCGGTCACCTGAATGCCCTGTGCGTTGGCCAGTTCACGCACCTTATCCAGCACGGCATAGGGGGGAGTGATCTTGTAATTGGTGAGGTTGATGCTGATCTGAGCGCGGTCGTAACCCTCGATGAACCAGCCCACCGCTTTGCAATTGCTGAAGAGTCCGGGGGTGTTGATCTTGTTGCCCTTTTCGTCTTTGAGCAGCTTTCCGGCGGCATCGCGGGCAGGTTTTCCGCTTTCACGGATGGTGAGCGCGAGCTCGTGAGCTTTCTTTTTATCTCTGGTGTTGAGGTTGATATTGTAAGCGATCAGGAATTCCCGGGCTCCGATGGCAGTCGCACCGCTTTTGGCATTGAAGGTGTGGGGACCGAAATCGGGTTTCCAGGCAGGGTCTGTGGCTTTGGTGGCAAGGGCTTCATATTCCCCGCTGCGCACGGTCGCCAGGTTGCGCCATTCCTCTTTGGAGGCGGCATGTTCATAAAGATAGACCGGGATGCCCAGCTCTTCACCCACGCGTTTGCCCAGTTTGCGGGCATATTCCGCGCATTCATCCATAGTCATTTCCGAGATGGGAATGAAGGGGCAGACGTCGGTGGCACCCATGCGGGGGTGTTCCCCGTGATGTTTAGTCATATCGATCAGTTCGGCTGCTTTCTTGATGGCCACAAAGGCTGCTTCCACCACGGCTTCGGGTTCACCAGCCATGGTAAACACGGTGCGGTTGGTATCCGCTCCCGGATCCACATCCAGCAGAGCCACATTCTTGACCCCGCGAATGGCTGCAGCGATGGCATCGAGGATCCGCTGATCCCGTCCTTCGCTAAAATTGGGTACGCATTCCATCAGTTTCATGTTTTGTCCTCTTTATGTTTTTTATGTATCTTAACCTTGATGATCTTTTTATCGGAAGCCTGCAGCACTTGCAGGCGATAGGGTTCGATGTTGAGGATCTGGCCCTGGTGGGGGATCTGTTCCAGACGGTCCAGGATCAGCCCGGCCACGGTTTCATAATCCCCTTCCGGCAGTTCGATGCCATGGTCATCCGCCAGTTCGTCGATCTCAACATCGGCATCCACCAGCCAGGTGTTGGCAGAGATCTGTTCGACACCGCTGGAGCTCTCTTCCTGGTCATATTCGTCGTCGATATCGCCCACGATCTCTTCCAGAATGTCTTCCATGGTCACCAGTCCGGCCGTTCCGCCATAGCTGTCGACGATTATCGCCATGCTTTTGTGCATGCGCTGCATTTCCCGCAGAAGCACGTCCAGATCGGTGTTCTCAGGCGCAAAATAAGGCTCGTGCGCGATCTCTCCGGCCTTGGTCTCGGGAGTGCAATCGCGTTTGAGAATATCATAAATGATCAGGATCCCGATGATATCGTCGATATTGTTCTGATACACGGGATAGCGGGTGAAGCCTTCTTCGCGCGCGATCTCCAGCGCTTCGGCAGTGGTGGCGGAAGCGGGAATTGCCACGATCTCGGTGCGTGGGACCATCACGTTTTTGGCATCAAGTTCCACAAAATCGAGCGCGTCTTCGATCATCTCCAGCTGGGGTTCGTTCAACCCGTTGTCCGCCTCGGCCAGCAGCAGGGTCAGATCGTCTTTGGTGAGATAGTTAAAGCCGGATTCATCTTCGATCTGCAGGAGCTTGCGCAGGGCTGTGTTGATCCGGGTGACCACGCTCACAAAAGGACGCAGCACAAAATAGGCGGAGCTGAGAATGGGATAGAGCTTGGGAACCAGGGTGTCCGCCCGGTCTCTGAAAATGGCTTTGGGCATGATCTCGCCGAACATCAGCACGATGGTGGCTACGATCAGAGAGGTCCAGCGCGGATCTATCGAATTGTAAGATTTAAAGAGATTATTCACCAGCAGGGTGGAAACTGATGCCATGAGGATGTTGACCACGTTGTTGCCGATCAGGGTGGTGCCCAGGAATTTATCCGGTTGCCGCACGAAATTGAGCAGACGCGCGCTGTTCCTGTTCTTTTTGGCATCGATCTCCAGCTGGATCTGGTTGAGCGAGATCATTCCGGTCTCAAAGCCGGAAAACAGGAAAGACAGGGACAGGAAAAACAGCAGCAGAAGCAGATTCAGCAGCAGCGCTGTGAGTGTCATTTATTCATTCACCTTCTCGTTTCTCCAGGCAATCCTGAGAGACTCGATAAATTCATCTATAGCACCGGTCAAAAAAGCATCGAGATTGTAACTTGTCAAGTTTATTCTGTGATCCGTCACCCGGGACTGCGGGAAATTGTAGGTTCTGATCTTGGCGCTGCGGTCCCCGGTCGAAACCTGAGCCTTGCGTTGGCGCGCGATCTCCTGTTCCTGTTTGCTGATCTCCAGATCCAGCAATCTGGCTCTGAGGACCTTGAGTGCTTTGGCCTTGTTTTTGATCTGCGATTTCTCGTCCTGACAGGTGACCACCAAACCGCTGGGGATGTGGGTGATGCGCACCGCGGAGTCAGTCGTGTTCACGCTTTGGCCTCCGTGTCCGCTGCTGCGGTAGACGTCTATCCTGAGGTCGGCATCCGCGATCTCCAGATCGATATCTTCAGCTTCCGGCAACACAGCCACGCTCACTGCGGAGGTGTGGATCCTGCCTCCGGATTCGGTGACGGGGATGCGCTGAACCCGGTGCACTCCGCTCTCGAAGCGCATCAGACCGTAGACGTTCTCGCCGTTGAGTTGGAAGATCACTTCCTTGTATCCGCCCAAACCGGTCTCATTGGCATCCAGCAGCTGCAGTTTCCAGCCCTTCTTTTCGCTGTAGTAGCTGTACATCCTGTAGAGATCAGAAACGAAGAGAGCTGCTTCTTCGCCCCCGGTGCCGGCTCTGATCTCGATAATGGCGTTTTTGGAGTCGTTAGGGTCAGAGGGGATGAGCAGTTCGCGCAGGTCCAGCTCAGCCTTTTCCAGCTGGGCTTCCAGGCTCAGTTTCTCATCCCTGGCCAGCTCTGCCATTTCCGGATCAGATTCATGATCCAGCATGGCCTTCACCTCTTCAAAATGCTGTTCCAGAGTTTGGAAGCGGTTCCAGGCGCCGATGATCTCGGTGAGTTCCTTGAATCTGCGCATCAGAGGTTTATAGCGTCTGGCGTCACTGATCACGGAGGTGTCGCTGATCTGATTGTGGATCTCGTCCAGTTCCTGTTTCAAGCCCTCCAGTTTATCACGCGGGATCATTCATGCTCTCCAGCACGCGCACCTTGTGCATGGAATAGTCCATATCCAAAGCGGCTTTCATTGCCACCAGGGCGGTCTCGATCATCTCGTCGTCCGGGGGCTGAGTCGTGATCCGCTGCAGAGCCATTCCGGGCCCTGTCATCAGCTTCACCAGGGGGTGGTTGATCTTGCGTCCGGAAAACTTCAGCACTTCGTAGGATATCCCCGAGACCAGCGGGATCAGCAGGAAATGATAACCCAAACGCAGCAGCAGGGGGACAGTCTTATGCAGGATAAAAGTCGCCACCAGGGTATCTGTGATCGAAAAGACTAAAATGGAGACCAGCAGTACGAAAAACATGAAGCTGGTGCCACAGCGGGGATGGAGAGTAGTCCACTTTTGGATCTGATCTATCTCCAGAGGGGTCTGATGCTCAAAGGCATGCACGTTCTTATGCTCCGCGCCGTGATAACGGAAGAGACGTTTGACGTCCTTCATCAGGCTGATCGCCCAGACGTAGACCACAAAAAAGACGATCCGGACCGAGCCCGCAAAGAGGTTGAACCAGAGGTTCTGCTTGCCTAATCCGATCCAATCCGCCAGCTTGTAGGGCAAAAGCCCAAAGAGCAGAAAGGCCAGCCCAAAGGCAAAGATATAGCTGCCGATCTCTTCAATCTGATCGCGGGTTTTGGAACGAGTTTTGAGTTCCTTGCCCCTGGCGAGCTCTTCCGCGTTCAGATCGAGCTCCCAGCGTTTGGCACTGAAGGTGAGGGTTCTGATCCCGATGATCATCATTTCGATCAGGGACACAAAGCCCCGGATGATGGGGGTTTTATAAAACTTGTGAGACGTGGTGAGGCTCACGAAAGGCTGTTTGAAGAGCTCGATCGTGCCGTCTTTTCTGCGAATGGCTGTCGCCAGATTATCGGCTCCGCGCATCATCACGCCTTCGATAACTGCCTGTCCGCCAACGTTTATGGTCTTTTCGCTCATGGATCCTCTATGGGTTAGTGAGTTAGTGGTTAATGGGTTAGTGGGTTAACAGGTTAATGGTTAGTCGTTAATGGGTTAATGGGTGACGCTCGTCATTCCTGCGGAGGCAGGAATCCACTCGTCAATCCAGCGCAGGCTGGAATCTTCCCGTCATTCCAGCGATGGCTGGAATCCACTAATCCGCTAATTTGTTAATCCGTTAATCCGTCAATCTGCTCATCAAACAAAAACGCCATTGCCGATCCAGCGAACTGGCGTGACAAATGGCGTTTAAACTGACAGCTGATCTATTTTTCGGTATCGCTGGCCAAATTGTATTTCTTGTTGAACTTTTCAACGCGACCGGCGGTGTCGATAATCTTCTGTTTTCCGGTGTAGAAAGGATGGCATACGTTGCAGATATCGATCTGTAAATTGCCTTTGGTGGAACGGGTTTCAAACACGTTTCCGCAAGCGCATTTCACAGTGACAAGCTCGTATTTAGGATGGATTCCCTGTTTCATGTATCTTGTGCTCCTATAGTATTTAGAAAGTTTCCTGAACCACTAATCCGGAAGCTGTGATGGTGTCAAGAGGAAATTCTTTTTAGGGTTGCAGGGGTGTAGGGGTACAGGGGTGCAGTCAGCCTGCTTTTGGATCGCAGAACTCTGTTCCTGCAGTGCAGACAAGAAAGTCTGCAATCCGGATATGTAGTGTCGCACTCCGATGCGACGACAGGCTGCACTTGGATCGCAGGACTTTGTTCCTGTAGTGCAGACAAGAAAGTCTGCAATCCGGATATGTAGTGTCGCACTCCGATGCGACGACATGTATACAGTTAGTTCGGATCAGAGTCCGAACCTACATGCTGAACTTCGGCGCTACGGCGAGCGCCCGTTACACTACACCCCTGCACCCCTAACTCATCACTCATCACTCATTACTCATCACCTTACAAGAAGCATCTTCCTGCTGGAGCTTCCTTCCGGTCCATTCATCTTATAGATATAGATCCCGGCTGCGACGTCCTTGCCGGAGGCATCTTTGGCATCCCAGGAAAGCTCATGGCGTCCCGCTGTTTTCTGGTTTGAGAACAGGCTGCGGACCTTCTGGCCTTTGAGGTTATAGACGTCTATGGAGACGGGGCCGGATTTGGCGGTGTGATAGACGATCGAGGTGCTGCCGGAGAAGGGATTGGGATAGTTCTGATATAGCCTCTGAACCTGTGGAATATTTGCGGCATCGTCATTGGCGACATAGCCTGTGGCCGCATAGCTGCCCTGGCGTTTGAGCTCGCCCCTATAGGTCACCCAGGGGGTAAGGGGGGTGACCGGACGGCGCAGATTGACCATCATCACCCCGGTTGAATAGCCGGAGACCAGCTTGAAATAGCCGTTGTTGTCAAAATCCACCAGGGAAGCGGGAGTGGCACCGTTATAGGAGGTGATGAAGGGATAGCCTTCCAGGGAAGAACCGTTGTGGTTATAGACATAGATCGAGTTTACATAGGAATGCAGCAGCACTTCATACTGCTGATCGGCATCCAGATCTGCCACGAGGGGAGGACAATTGAAATTCACACCCACGTTGACCGGGAATCCGGGCAAGTCGGCTCCGCTCTGATCCACGGCATAGAGCATTCCTGAGAGGCTCACGAAGATGAGATCGAGGCTGCCGTTGCGATCCAGATCTGCCACAGCCGGGCTTCCTGCCATGCTGGCAGCGATGGGTTTGGAGAAAACGGAGCTGCCCGAGGCATTCACCAAATGGAGCTGAGTTCCGGTGCCAAAGGCGATGCGGAAGTTATCCAGGATCGTGGGCGCGCCGGTGATGGGGCTGCCAACGTTGACCGGATATCCGCTGAGAATGCCTCCGCCGTTTTGGATGACGTAGAGGTCTCCATCGAT
The DNA here is from genome assembly GCA_022711455.1 of Candidatus Cloacimonadota bacterium. Classification (GTDB taxonomy): domain Bacteria; phylum Cloacimonadota; class Cloacimonadia; order Cloacimonadales; family Cloacimonadaceae; genus PHBP01. The sequence goes on along the minus strand of JAKLEY010000033.1, from coordinate 318 downwards.
CGTTCCGGCAATGATCTCATAGGCTCCGTCGTTGTTCAGATCAGCGGCAGCGAGCTCGCTTTGGAAGGTTGAGCCCAGATCCACCGGGAATCCCGGCAGCAAGCTGCCATTGTTTCTCACCGCATAGATCTTGCCGTTTAAAGCTCCGGCAATGGTCTCCAGACTGCCATCTCCGTCCACGTCTGCCAGAACAGGTGTGAACAGGAAGGATGTGGGAGCCGTAAAACTAAATAGAGTATAACCATCGGTGCGCTGAGCCCAGATCCTGCCGCTGCGGCTGGTAAAGGCAAAATCGGAGATTCCATCCGCGTTGAGATC
>JAKLEY010000032.1 GCA_022711455.1 Candidatus Cloacimonadota bacterium | reverse complement strand
GACCGGGAGCAGTTCCGGCGAGCTCGTCTTCACCGATCTGAAAGCAGGAAAAGACCTGCCTTCCAGCCTGGGACTGCAGCCCTGGACCAATATTTCCGGGGAAAAGATGAAAGCCATTCGGAGCACGGCAAACCGCCAGCTGAAAGATATCGGCAGCGGCAGAGCACCCTCCACAGGGACTTTGAACAACATCTCAATCTTCATCCGCTTCTCGGATCAGACCGAATTCGGCCAGAACCTCAGTTATTACAGTAACATGTTTAACGGCACCACCGGAAATACCATGCAATCCTATTTCCTGGAAGCCTCCTACAACGCTCTGAATATCAACACAAGCTATTACCCCACCCCGACTACCACTGTAGTATCATGGCAGGATTCCCACCCCAGAGCCTATTACAGCCCCTACAACGCCACTTCAAACCCGACCGGCTATAACGGAGACACCGAAAGGACCAGCCGGGAATTCACGCTTTTGCAAAATGCGGTTAACGGAGTGAGTTCCCAGGTTCCAACCGGTCTTAACCTCGATGGAGATAACGATGGCAAGGTGGATAATGTCTGTTTCATCATTAAGGGCGGAACGGATGGCTGGTCTGAGCTGCTCTGGCCACACAGATGGTCTATATATGACCGGACTGTAACCATAAACGGCAAGAGAGTTTACGATTTCAATTTTCAGCTTTCGGATTTCCTTGTCAGCAGAGGGGTTGGTGTGCTCTGCCACGAGATGTTCCATTCTCTGGGCTCGCCTGACCTTTACCATTATACTTCAAACGGGATCACCCCGGTCGGCTCCTGGGATCTGATGGAAAGCGACCAGAACCCTCCCCAGCACATGGGTGCCTTCATGAAATATAAATATGGTCATTGGATCAGCTCGATACCGACCCTGACCACAGACGGCACCTACATCCTGAACCCCCTGACCTCATCCACCAACAACTGTTACAAGTTTGCCTCACCCAATTCCACAACAGAGTATTTCGTGGTGGAATACAGGAGGAAAACCGGTACCTTTGAAAACTCACTTCCCGGCACCGGACTACTGGTCTACAGGATCAATACAGCAGCCGAAGGTAACGCCGACGGACCTCCGGATGAGGTCTACCTCTACCGTCCGGGAGGAACCACCACGGTAAACGGAACGGTCAGTTCCGCCAATTATAGTCTGGAATCAGGACGTACTGCCATCAATTCCACCACCAGCCCGACTCCCTTCCTCAGCACCGGAGCTGCCGGAGGCCTAAACATAAACCAGATCGGATCTGCGGGTGCAACCATCAGTTTTGTGCTGGGCAATCCCGTTCCGGGTGCCCCTGTCTGCACTATCGACAGCCCTGCCGAGGGTTCATTTCTCAATCTTAACAGCACTGTCCCGATAAACGTGACTGCTACCGATTCAAACGGAACGATCACCAACGTGACATTCTACATCGATGATGTGCTGAAGAGTACAGACACCACGGCTCCCTACAGCTGGAGCTGGAATACAAGCACCTACAGCGCCGGAGCGCACATTATCAAAGCCATAGCCAGAGACAACAGCAATGTCACAACCACAGCTACGGTAGGGATAACTCTGCTGACTGCTGCCAATGAGGGTTTTGAGACCGGAAATTTCACGGCTTTCCCCTGGATTCAGGGAGGTTCTCTGCCCTGGATTGTGCAAACTGCAGACAAACTCAGTGGCAGCTATGCCGCAAAATCAGGTACGATCTCTGACAGTCAGACTTCTGAGCTGAGCCTGAGCCTCAATATCAATACTGCCGGAAACGTCAGCTTCTACCATAAGGTCTCCTCGGAATCAAACTATGATTTCCTCAAATTCTACCTCGATGGAACGGAATTGGGTTCCTGGAGCGGAGCGGGAACCTGGACTGCAGCTTCTTATCCGGTGACTACCGGTTTGCACACCTTCAAATGGCAATATCTGAAGGATAGCTCTGTCAGCAGTAATTCAGATTGTGCCTTTATCGATCACATCAGCTTCCCGGCTTATAGCATTCCAGTTGTGTATAACCCTCCTCAAAATCTCACTGCGAATGCGGGAAACGGCTTTGTTACCTTGAATTGGCAGGCTCCTTCCTCAGGTAGCCCAAACGGCTACCGGGTCTATAAAAACGGAGCGCTTTTGACCTCTGTTTCAGGGCTGACCTACACGGATAATGTAGTTGTGAACGGCACTTCCTATTCCTATCACCTCACTGCCGTATACTCCGGAGGTGTTTCTGACCCAACGGCTCAGGTAATTGCTTTACCGCTGGCAAATCCACCCCAAAACGTGATCCTCGGAACCGGGAGCACAGTAACCACAAACCAAGTTGCCAGCCCTGTCAACGTATATTACAAGAGTCTGCACGGTCAGGCTATCTATACCAGGGCTGAGCTCAACGCTTTAGGGGTTTACGGTCCCATCATCATCACACAGATAGGATTCTATGTGGTGCAAGCGCCTCTCTATGCTCTTCCCAACTTTATCGTGCGCATGAAACACAGCTCTGATTCCAGCGTTGCCACATGGCAAACTGCCGCTGATATGCAGACTGTGTTTACTTCTCTCTCCTATGCTCCCACCGCCGGTGGCTATGACATGCTGAATCTATCCAATCCTTTCCTGTGGAACGGAAACGATAACCTGGTGATCGATACTGCTTTCAGTCTTCTTGCAAATTGGAATAGTTCAGGAACCACCCAGTACACCTCAACCTCCAACGGATACCGTTACACATGGAATGATAACAGCGACCAGACGAATGTCTTCACCGGAGGAAGTATCTCAGTCAATCGTCCCAATCTTAGGCTTAGCCTCACCCCGATCCCGGTGGGACCGATCATCGACCTGAATCCGGTTTCACATTCTTTTGGCGCTGTGGCTTTAGGTAATACAAGCACAATGCAATTCACCATCCAAAACACAGGCGATCAGACTCTTAGCGGAGCGATCACCACACCTGCAGGTTATTCAGTGGCAGAATTCATCCGGCAGCTTCCTCTGGATAAGGCAGGCAAGTCCGAATCGACTTCAGGATTGCAAACCCAGAGTGAGAGCAGCCTGCGCAACACCCTTGCATACTCTGTAAACGCCGGCATTACCAAAACTTACGTCCTCACATTCACCCCCACTGCGGTCGCAGGATACTCCGGAAATGTAATCGTTAGCAGCAATGACCCCGCACATCCCAGCCTCAACATTGCTGTTTCCGGCTCAGGCTATACTCCTCCCACTATCTCTCTGGATAGTAGTGTTTTGGAATGCAGCCTTGCCATGAATGCCAGCGGAGGTGATAGCTTTACGATCAGTAATCTGGGGAGCCAAAACCTGAGCTATAGCCTCATCGAAAGCCCTGCTGTGCCGTGGTTTAGTGCTTCTCCCGCCTCAGGCTCGGTTGCAGCTTCCGGATCCAGGGTGATCAGCGGAACCTTTAGCTCGTCCGGACTGAACCCCGGGCTCTATACCGGAACTCTGCAGTTGACATCAAACGATCCAGCCCAGCCCCTGCTGAACGTCTCAATTAGCCTGACGGTCACCAACTCACTGCCTGCAATCAGTTTGCCTGCAATGCTGAGCTTTGACAGGAACAGCGATCTGCAGGTGAGTTTTGTGCCTTTTGTAAGCGATACCGACCCCCAGGCTCTTGTTCTGGGCTTTAGCGGGAATACCAATGTCCAGGTCAGCATCGAGGGATTGACGGTCACTCTCAGCTCCGCCGGGGAGTGGTTTGGAACTGAAGAGCTCACATTCTCCGTCTTCGATGGCTACGCCTATGCCTATGACACAGTCACGATCAAAGTGAATCTGGATGCTTTGGCACAGCCTGTGTTGACAGGTGTGCTTCATACCATGAGCGGCACAAGCATCACCTGGCAGCAGGTGCCAAATGCAACTGCATACAAGATATACAGAGCCTTCAGCCCCACCGGTAGCTTTGAATTGATCGGCAGCAGCAGCGGGGCAGTGTTTGAAGATCCGAACACTTATCCGTGTGCTTTCTACAGGGTGGTGGCAGTCTACCTGCAGCCCTGATACTTGTAGAGTCAGACATAGCATAAGAGAAAAGAGCGCTACAGCGAGCACCCGTACGGGGGGGCACGCGGTGGCGCTTTTTCATGGCTGTTGATTATAATCACAGGACTGTGGACAGCGTGATCTATCATATCTCTTGGGTTAGAAAGAGTTTGCCGTCAGGTTAGTATGCGGGGTTATTATGAAATTCACTGTTTGCGAAACACAAAATCCGATTAGTTTCTGTCATGTGTGTGTTTAAATGATCTGAAACAATAGTATTAACGCAGACCTCCCTCTGGATACATGAAAAGGAGATTCGCCCATGAGAAGAATCTTGATTGTTTTGTTTATCCTCAGCCTGACAGGGCTTTCCTGCGTGGAAGTCCAGATCGGGAGCGGCACGACCCAAACCAGAACACCTTTTGACATGTATCCGGATCTTTCCCGCTGCACCTCGCTGTACAGAAGTTCGGAAATCGGTTGCGCGCTGAGTATCAGCACCCTCAAATGGCAGGTTGCTGTCCCCAGCACTCGCACCGTCTTCGTGTGGATCTGGTTGAAAAAGACCACGCTCGGTTCAGTGGCCCAAACCCCGTTTTCAGAACTGGTCTCCGGTGCAACGATTGTCTATAGGGCAAACATGAGCTTTTGTCAGAATGGCTGGGTACAGGTCAGTTTCTCCCCCTTCTTTTATGACGGTTGGGATAACCTGCTGCTCATGATCCAGACCGATGGCGATCCTTACTCCACACAACCCAAAGCCTATTTCAACAGCCATGCTTCGGGAGGAACGACAGTAAGTGAGGACTACTTTGGTTACCATTCTCCCGGAATTCCTTATCCCCAATACAACAGACCGAACATCGTGATCGGCGGGGAGGCCTACACACTGCCCCAGGAAGCACGAAACCCCTCACCCACATCCGGATATAATGACGTGGGAGCCTCAGGGAGCCTATCCTGGACATTTGGTCTGAATACCAGCACCTACGATCTTTGGTTCGGTCCCACGGGAAACTTGTCACAAGTGGTGACGGGTGAAACCGTAACCGGCGCGTCAGGCTCCTATGACTTTACTGATCTCACTTTACAGGCGAACTATGCATGGAAAGTGGTGTCTTACAACTCTGTAGGGGAGTCGATCTCCGGACCTGTGTGGACGTTTATAACCCGTAATCCACCGGGCGTGATCGGATTCGGGGTGGATGGCTTCGGCAGTCCCTTTGGTTATCTGAATGCCCGGGAGCGGGTTGCCACCATTTACTACCCCGGTGAGATCACCCTTACCGGCTATTTGGACAGGATATCCTGGTATTGCACCCATGCGGTTGGTTTGGACATCAATTACAAGATCTATGCCAAGACCGTAAACAGCATAAGCGATATAGCCGTTCCCTGGAACACCTTTCTGAACGGCGCTACTCTCATCAAACAAGGAACCAGGAATTTTAACACCCTTGGCTGGCAGGAGTTTGCCCTGGACACCATCTATACGTATTCGACAGGCAACCTGGTCATAGCAGTGGAGACCAATCGTGGCCAAAGTGGCTTTATGGACGTACCCCGGTTCCGGGCGACTTATATGGGAGCACCTCGTTCAATCCAATGGCTTGGTCCCAGCAATACTTCAAATGAGTACGCGGCATCTAACTGGCTCTATGATGTCGCTCTTCACCTGCAGCCTTTTGGAACAGTCGCCCCGACCCTGGTCTCACCTGACACAGGAACGACAGAACTTCCCCTCGGTGGATTTGACTTCTGCTGGAACGCCAGTTATGACGCGGGGCAGACTCAAAACTTCAAGCTCTACGTCTCTGACAGTAACAACCAGACAAGTTTCTTTGCAAATGCCCATTCCTACACGCTCAACGGTACAAGTTTCAATCCCTGTCTGGCTTCTGAAGACCCTCTCACTTACAACTATGGAGACCACCTCTACTGGACTGTCGCTGCCTGTGCTCCGGGCTTGGCGGAACAATACATCTGGCCCCCTCGGGACTTCAGCATAGTGCCCTGCTATACGGAGATAAGCTTCCCCTACGGCCAGGATTTTGAGACCTGGCTTCCCTCGGAATGGTCAGCCACCGGTGGGACTCATCCCTGGCAGAGTTATTCTGACCAAACCGGAAACTCCTGGGCTATGGCAGATTCATGGGCTTCTGTGACCAACGCTTCTTTCTGCCTCACTTCTCCGGCGCTCAGGAGTTCTGACCAGCTCTTCCTTGGCTTTCTCTGGTCGCATAAGTATAATGCCAGCTATCAGAATACTCTCACAATTCAAATCAGTACCGATCAGAGCAACTGGACAGACCTCTGGACTCTGGCAGGCTCAGCTTTCGATTCCAACGATGGCGCGTCCAATTATTATACTGCCGGCTCAGGCACTTACTCCCAGATCGCCATACCCACTTCCTACAACAATATGCGGTTCTGGCTCAGATTCAGATTGTTTTCCCCATCCTACGGACCGCGGCTGTTCATCGACGATATTTCACTCTATGGCGTGAACATCTTCAGCGCGGCTGTGCGCCTGATCAGGGGGCTGCCGGATTCCCAGTCTGTGGGAGCCTCCTACACTCCCTCTGTGATAGTGGAAAATCACACTGTTGTAACCTGCAACTTTATGGTGACGTTGCAGATCCCAGGCTTTTACAATGAGAGCCACTGGGCGTATCAACTTGCCGCCGGTGGCACTCAGACCATAATCTTCAGCAATTGGTCACCCCCGACTCAGGGTCCCTATACAGCAGTCGCGTTCACAAGTCTGGAAGGCGAAGATTATCCGGGTGACGACAGCAGATCGGTATCCTTTCAGGCCTGGACAACAGGTTGGGAGACACCTGTTTATGCACCGCATTCCTGCCATGATGGCTCAGCAGCCAGCTATCACGACGCATCAGGAAACGAATTCATGATCACAACCGGCGGACAGACTCCAAACAACAACTTCTATGTCATGAAATACAACGTACGCGCGGCGAGCTGGTCGTCCCTGCCGCAATTGCCTGCCGGCAGAGCTAAGCACGCCTCCGCGATAGTCGGTGGGTATATCTATATCATTGGAGGCTCGACCACCTCAGTCTATCGCCTCAACCTTGAGGGTGGCACCACTTGGGAACAGGTTCAATCCCTGCCTGCCGTGAATAACAGTTGCAAAGCTGTTGCTTATCTGGACCGCTATATCTACGTCGCGGGGGGGTACGTCGGTCAAACCGTATACAACAGCGTCCTTTGTTATGACACTCTCACCAACATCTGGTCCGATGCGACTCCCATGCCCGGACAGGCATACGCAGGGGCTTTTGCCATTCAGGGCAGCACTCTGGTCTATGTGGGTGGATGGGGAATATCTTCTTATTCCGCGGCGGTTTATAAGGGAGAGATCAGCGCTTCCGATCCCCTCTCCATCTCCTGGGACAGCGTCCGTGCTGACAATCCTTTCTCAGCGGGTTCGGACGAGCGCTGGACTGCTTCCCCCACAGAGGGAAACCTTTCGGATTCACGACAGCAGGACAGACACTACCCAGGAGGAGCCCTGATGTTTCTGGAGGGTGGCACCTGGGGGACGGATTCCGTCCTGATCACAGGCGGCACCAACGACATCCAGTACTTTCCCATCCCTCCGACCACTGCGTATCTCTTTAATATCCACACCAATGCCTGGACGCCTCTGCCCAACCTCGCTGAAGCAGTGAGCCTTCCCTACTTTGCCACGGTACAAATGGAGGGTAACTCCTGGAAAGCCATCGTTGCCTGCGGGATCAATTCCTCCGGATACCCTCTTGCCCGCACTCAGACTCTGAGCCTGGACACCACGATCACGCTGGCCAGTCCGCAAGTGGAAGTCTCTCTCTACAGCCAGTATATACGTCTGTTCTGGGATCCGGTTCCAGGGGCTTATGGTGGTTACCGGATCGAAACTGCTACGTCGCCCTCAGGACCCTGGTCATTTCGCGCCAACACCATGGGCATAACCTGGTTCGAGGATCCTGAACAGCGTAAGTTCTATCGTGTCACAGCCCTGCCCTGAGGTTATCGGATACTTGATCGGTGCTTATAAACTTAATAGTCACAAAACCAACCTGGCAGTCCTGAGGTGATCAAACCATCCCTGCTGCTGATCATATCGGTATCAAACCGCTATCATACCGCTTGCTGACCGCTTTCAAACCGCTTCAGCAAGTAAGATGGGAGGGAGATGACAATGGGAAAACAGGAAGAAGTCAGGGAGATGACCGGCAGCAAGAAAATGCTTGACGTCCGCCCTGCTCTTCCCAAACCTAGTTAGCTATGAAGAAATTTAAGACTTTCGCGATCGAATATCTGCTCTGGCTCTATCTTTTTGCCTGTGTGGCCTGGCTCTTGTCGCGCCTGGAAATCTATAGTATACAGTCTCTTAAGGTGTTGATCGTCCCCATTTTCCCGGCACTGGCCTGCACTTTTCACAGAGGAGCTTTGGGCAACAAACTGACCGGTGAGAAGGCTGATAAACCGCGTTTATTCTGGAAATTCGAAGTTGTTCTGGCAATCCTGCTCAGCCTGGTGATGGCTTGGGTGATCGTGGAAGTGAAGCCGCTGGATTTCTTTAGCGGAGCCCAAAATACCGAATCGATCATCAAAGGTATCTTCAATCCGAACACCAAACAATTGATTCCGATGCTGGAAGCCTTGGTGGAAACGATCTTCCTGGCTTTGCTGGCAACGGTTTTGGCCATCCCCTTTGCCTTTTTTCTCAGTTTCTTTGCAGCCAAAAACCTGATGTTTGGCTCCTTTTGGGGCAGAGCAGCCTATTTCCTGATCCGTACGGTTTCGACGATCTTCCGTTCCATCGAGGCAATCGTTTGGGCCATCATCTTTTGCGTGTGGGTGGGAATCGGACCCTTTGCCGGGATGCTGGCGCTCTGGATCCACTCGATTGCAGCCCTGATCAAGCTCTATTCCGAACAGATCGAGAACATCGATCCGGGTCCGGTGGAAGCCATCAAAGCCACCGGAGCCTCCACGCTCCAGATCTGGCGCTATGCCGTCAGCCCCCAAATTCTTGCCCCCTACCTTGCCTTCACCATCTACCGCTGGGATATCAACGTCCGCATGGCTACAATCGTAGGTTTTGTGGGTGGCGGAGGCATCGGTCTGGCACTCTATCAACAACAGCAAATGCTGGCCTGGAGAAACGTCGGACTCATCATGTGGCTGATCGCTTTGATCGTGTGGGTGATGGATATATTTAGCGCGTACATTCGAGAGAAGCTCATTAATTAGAGGGGTGAAGGGGTGCAGGTTTGCAGGGGTGTAGTACGTTTGGTGTTAACACAGAGACACAGAGTTTGGAGTAGTGTCGGATGCCAATCCGACGTCATGCTTGTTTGTAAACACAGAGACACAGAGGCACAGAGACACAGAGTTTGGGGTAGTGTCGGATGCCAATCCGACGACAGGATCAGGAACACAGGATACAGAGGCAGAGCGGAGCGGACTACACCCCTACACCCCTGCACCCCTGCACCCCTGCACCCCTCTCATCACTCATCACTCATTACTCATCACTTAAAAAAGAGGATATAATGTACAACCCCGTAGAGATAATACTCAAGAAACGCAACGGCTACAATCTGGAAACCGCTGAGATCAAAGCCTTTATCACGGGCTATCTGGATGGCTCGATCGCTGAATACCAGATGTCCGCGCTCCTGATGGCCTTATATTTTCAGGGAATGAGTGAAACGGAAATTGCCGCACTCACCAAAAGCTATATCGAGAGCGGAAAGAGCCTGCATTTTGACTCCGCCCTGCCTGTGGCAGACAAACATTCCACCGGGGGCGTGGGAGACAAGATCAGCCTGATGCTGGCGCCGCTCGCTGCTGCCTTAGGTTTATATGTACCAATGATTTCCGGACGAGGGCTGGGGCATACCGGAGGCACTCTGGACAAGCTGGAAGCCATCCCCGGATTCCGGGTGCAATATCCCATGCAGGAATTCCAGAGCATCGTGGAGCAGCACGGTTTGGCGATGGTGGGTCAATCTTCCGAAATGGTCCCTGCTGACAAGCGCATCTATGCCCTCAGAGACGTTACAGCCACGGTTGAGAGCCCGGGCCTGATCACCGCTTCGATCATGAGCAAAAAGATCGCCGAGGGGGCAAAGCATCTGGTGATCGATCTGAAAGTGGGCTCCGGAGCCTTTATGCCAAACCTGAAGCGGGCCCGTGAACTGGCAGAAAACCTGGTGCGGACCGGAGCCAGTTTCGAACAAAAAGTCTCGGTGGTCTTTTCCAACATGAATTCTCCTCTGGGGATAGCGGTCGGTAACGCGCTGGAGACTATCGAAGCCATTGAATATCTCAAAGGAAAGACCCTTTCGGATACCAAAGAACTCACCGAGGTCTTAGTTGGCCAGATGCTGATCTCGGCAGGCTTATGCCAGTCTCAGGCAGAGGCTGAAAGCAGGATCGCGGAGGTGATCTCAAACGGAAAGGCTCTGGAAGTCTTTCGCAAGATGATCCAAACCCAGGGTGGAGATCCGAAAGTGATCGAGGATTACAGCCTGATGGGAACTTCTACTCTGCAGATCCCGATCCTGGCTCAGCAGAGCGGCTACATTCATCAGATCGACAGCCGCGCCATCGGTTACGCGCTGGTAAAAGTCAAAGCCGGACGCATGCAAATATCTGACGAAATAGATTATAGCGCCGGAGCCAGGCTATTTCCCAAAATTGGTGATCAGCTTGCCTCAGGAGACTTGATCGGTTATCTGCATGCAAATGATTTAAAACTGGGAGAAGAGGTAGCAAAGCTGATCTCAAATGCCTATCAGATCAGTCCCCTGCCCAAAGACAAAGAGTCCTTAATCCTGGAAATCTACACCGGGTAGAGCAGATCTTAGGATCTGCTAATCCGTTAATTTGCTAATCCATTAATTGGATTGTGATAATTCTGATTGACAAAAACAGGGGGCTCAGGGAATTTGCAACAGAACATGGCGTTCCGGAATAGCTCAGCGGTAGAGCGGGTGGCTGTTAACCACTAGGTCGGGGGTTCGAATCCCTCTTCCGGAGCCATTTTTTTTGCCCGCAAGTTTAGACTTCATTTCTGCTTGACAGTATCAGCCCTCTCATTTAGAATGTATTTTCATGATCGTTGTATTATCCTCATCATTTTTTATCGATCAACGATCCCAGCTTTTATGTTTGATAAGGAGTTTGCTCCCAGATGTGTGGAATTGTCGCAGTATTTAATAAACACAGCCAAAGTGTCGCCCCTGAGCTTCTGAACCGGATGATGGATGTGATCGTGCACCGGGGTCCGGATGACGGCAGATACCTCCAAATGGACAATGTGGGTCTGGGTTTCCGCCGGCTCAGCATCATCGATCTCTCCACCGGAATGCAGCCCATAGCCAACGAAGATGGTTCCATCAACGTCATCTTCAATGGAGAGATCTATAACTATCAGGAGCTTACGGCGCAGCTAACCGCAAAAGGACATAAATTCTCCACCCACACCGACACCGAGGTTCTGGTCCATCTCTATGAAGAATACGGCGAAGCCTTTCTGCCCATGCTGCGCGGGATGTTTGGCTTCATCATCCACGATCGCAAAAAGAACAGCTTCTTTGGCGCAAGGGATTATTTTGGGATCAAGCCGGTTTATTACACCGAGACTTCCTCCGCTTTCGTTTTCGGTTCGGAGATCAAGAGCCTGCTGGAGCATCCTGAGGTGAGCCGCAAAACCAAGCCCGACGCCTTCCTGAACTATCTAACTTTCCAATATGTTCCGGAACCGGACACGATGTTTGAAGGCATCAAGAAACTGCCTCCGGCGCACTGGTTTCATCTCGACGCCTCCGGAATGAAGATCGCGCCTTACTATCAGATGGAATTCGCTCCTGAGCCTACCGTCCCCTTTGCGGATTTCGTGGAGCAGATCCGGGAGACCCTGGAGACCTCCATTCTGGCCCACCGGATGAGCGATGTGCCGCGCGGAGCCTTCCTCTCGGGTGGGATAGACTCCACCATCATCTGCGCGCTGTTCAAGAAGTATGAGGATATCCACACCTTCTCGGTGGGTTACAACGAAGAACAATACAGCGAGCTCTCGGTGGCAGCACAGACTGCTAAGATCTTGGGCACCAATCATCACGAGTTTATTATCACGCCGGAAGAATATCTGCAGATGCTGCCCAAATTAGCCTGGCATCAGGATGAACCGGTGGCTGATCCTTCGGCAATATCGGTCTACTTTTTAGCCCGTTTGGCACGCGAACAGATCACAGTTGTACTTTCCGGCGAGGGGGCTGATGAGCTCTTTGCAGGTTACAACATCTATCGTGAACCGCATGATCTGCATCTCTTTAACAAGATTCCCGGCTGGGCAAAACCGCTGCTTTCAGCCTCCGCGGAGATCCTGCCCCGGGGTCTGAAAGGCAAGAGCTTTATCCAGCGCGGCTGCGCGCCCCTGGAAGACCGTTTCTTTGGAAATGCCAAGATCTTCACCCACAAGGAGAAGTATAAGATCAGTGCTCTGGACAAGCAGATCATCGCCCAGCACGGTGATGCCAGAAGAGTCACGGCACCTTTCTACGAAAGAGCAAAAGGCTTGGATGAGGTCACCAGAATGCAGTTTATCGATCTGAACACCTGGTTGCCCGGGAACATACTGATGAAAGCGGATAAAATGACCATGGCAAACAGCCTGGAGCTGCGTGTGCCTTTCCTGGATATCGAAGTGCTGAAGCTGATCAGCCGCATTCCAACCGAGTATAAGATCTCGCACGGCACTACCAAATACATCCTGCGTGAGGCGTTCAAGGATGTAGTTCCGGAGCACGTGGTCTCCAAAAAGAAGCTGGGCTTCCCCGTGCCCTTGCGTAAGTGGCTGAAAAAAGAGTTCTTTGCCTGGGCTTATGACTTGATCAAGACTTCAGAGACCGGAGAGTTGGTGAATAAAACAGAAATGCTGAAACTGCTGATCGAGCACAAAAATACGGGGCATGACAACAGCCGTCAACTCTGGACGGTTCTGATGTTTATGCTCTGGCACCGGGAATTTACAGTAGATTAGACCTTCCCGAAACGGAAGGGTATCCAAACTTGCTGTGGTGTCGCATTCCAATGCGACAACATATCTGCACTATTGGTTCGGATTGGAATCCAAACCTAAAGACAAATCAGTCTTTTAAGATTTTTACGGTTTTCTGGCAGGCATCCGAACTGATGCGGATGACATAGATCCCGGCTGATATCTCCAAACCGCTTTCGTCCCTGCCATCCCACACGTATTCCTGCATACCTGCTTTGGCCCGGAACGCGTCTTCTCTTACCAACTGTCCTTTGAGATTGAATATCTTCACGGACAGATCCTCATTTCCCCTGCTCTCGACAGAGACCGAAGCCCGGGTGCTGAACGGATTGGGATAGACCGCGCCAAGGGTGAAGTCCGGAACCGGACTGGCTGTGGGATCCTCATTGGCAACGGGACCCCAGATCGAGGCCACGAATTCCGGATGATCCACAAAAGGATTGCGGTTGTGCTGAAAATCGAAGATGCCCTGATTCCTTGCGGATTCGGTGGCGTCTACCGGATCAAAAGTGTGCCACTGGATCAGGATGGGCAGCATATTGACTCCGCCCTGGATCAGTCCATCATTATAGCGCACTGTAAAATACAAAAGTGCTCTTGCCACATTGCCCTTGTCCTGATCAGCCGGTTCAAAGACAGTGTGACCCATGCCATCACTGCCACGATAGCTTTGCCAGGGGGTATTGTTATAATAAACATCAGCCGAGCCATGATTGGGCACAGTGTAGAAGGGATAGTTTCCCCGCGCGCTGTTCACGGCATTGGTGGTTGGGAAAAGATGGTGCAGATCAGCTTTCTTGATGCTGGAGGAAGGGCTGGAAAACCAGCTTTGGGCATAGGTGTGTTCCGTGTTGATCACGTTGGCATTGGGAATCGTGCCGGGAGTGACGGCGAACCATTTTCCGGTGTAGACGCAGCGCACCTGACCACTGACGTTGTCCAGATAGCCGAACATCTCCTCGCGGGAGTTGTCGTATGAGCTGTTGGTGTTTGTGGAGATCAGAGTTCTCAGGGCAAGCTTGAGCTGTTCCCCGGTGAGACCGATCACGCTGTCGTAATATCCGGCATAGACAAAAGCCACCGGAATGAGCATCAGTAATATCAAAGCTGTCTTAATCTTATGCATTGTTATATCCATCTTGTTTAATCTGGTATCCAATTCCTGGATAGCCAGCTTATGTCAAGCAAGAAAGCAGCCCCGGAGCAAAGATTCTCTTCACAAACCGGGGCTGCTTTGCTGAATTATCAGATCAATAGATCGCTGTGACTCTGAAGAATCTCTTCTGCTCTGAGCTTTGGGCTTGATAGTGGACGCGCGATCCGTTTATGCTCAGGATTGGCGCGCTCAGTTCATCCCAGGGGCCGTTTGGATCGGGAGCAAAGTAGACCTTATAAGCGGTCGCGGTGCTGACTTGATCCCAGGAGAGATCCAGACTGCCGGCAGAGTTTTCGAGGCTGAGGTTCCGGACAGGATCAGCAAGCAGGGATCCGGTGAGCAAAACATCATCCAGAGCCACTTGAGCAGCGTTGTTGCCCGCGGGATAGACCCAGGCAAATCTGGTGTTCTGACCGGCAAAGGCTGCCAACGAAAGCACTATCTCTGAGTTATACAGATTGTTCTCAGAGGGGTCATCCCAGCTTCTGAGCAGCTGCCAGCCGGATGAGGTCTTTGCCATCAGATGCAGTTGAGAAGGCTCTTCTGAGCTATTCCGGAAATTCAGCCAGAACTTCAGTTCCGCCGCTGTTCCGATCTGGAACAAGGGTGACATCAACCAGTAGAACGCGGGCATCTGATAGCTGTTCACAGTGAGCGACTTGCTCCCGCTGTGAACGTATGCCGGATCTGAGCTGTTCATCCATCCACCCCAGGAAGGCTGGAGATTGTTTCCGGAAAGACCTCCGTCGAAGGCATTATTGAAATAATTCGTCCACCCGATAGGGAGCTGTGATGCTGTCTCAAAACCTTCAGCATAGGGATAAGCGTTGATCACGGCTTCTGTGGTGAAGCTCCAAACGGGTCCGGCTGTGGCTCCCGCCTGATTGAAACAATTCACCTTCCAGTAATAGGTGGTTCCGGGCAGCAGTGACGCGGAAGGGGTGTAGGATTCATAAGCCACCAGTCCGTCTCCCTGCACCAGAGCAGATTCCAGAGCATTCTGGACCTCGCTGAGCACAGGCGAAAGATAGAGCGCGGTGAAGTTCACCGGGTGAGCCAGATCCCAGGAGAAGCCCCATCTGAGCAGAGGAGAGCCGTCTAACTGCACAGCCGTGGCAAGGT
>JAKLEY010000031.1 GCA_022711455.1 Candidatus Cloacimonadota bacterium | reverse complement strand
TTGAACATGGTTTTGAACGATATCGATGAAAAGATCCTGCTGGACAACTGGAGCGGGGAAGCCAGGCTGCTGGACGTCCTGCAAAGGATCACCGCCACCGCCGAGCAGTTTTTGGATAAGAACCTGCTCTCCCGGATCAAGAAACTGCTGGGGATGAACAGGTAAGTTTTGCTTTCTATTCTAATCGCGACGCATAATCAGGATAAGCTCGCTGAGATCAGACAGATCTTGGGAGACGCCCCTTTACGCCTGTATTCAATGGATGACTTTCCAAAGTTTCCTCCCACGGTCGAAGACCGGGACACGATCGAGGGCAATGCCATGAAAAAAGCTCTGGAAATGGCGAAACTGAGCGGAATGCTATGTCTGGCGGATGACACAGGCTTGTTCATCGATGCCCTGGACGGGGCACCTGGGGTCTATGCCGCGCGCTTTGCGGGAGAGGGCTGCAGCTATCATGACAACCGTGTCAAAGCCTTACAACTTTTGGAAGGTATCACCCAGCGCAAGGCAGAATTCCGCACCGCCATGGCTTTGGCCGCTCCGGACGGCATTATCTCCTTTCAGATCGGTAAAGTGACCGGTTCGATCGCTTACGAAGAGAAAGGCGAGGCCGGTTTCGGGTATGACAGCATCTTCATTGTGGATTCACTGCAAAGGAGTTTTGGCGAACTAAGCGACTCCGAAAAGCACAGCGTTTCACACCGGGGCAGAGTGCTACGTGCGATGTTGCCGGTTATCCTGAGCCTGGATCAGGCAGCAAGTCCATTTTTTAAATAATTATTAGAGAGGATATTATGATCAACGCACAGATTTTCAGACAATACGACATCCGTGGAATCGTGGGAGAGGACCTTACGGCTGAGTCCATGTATCTGATCGGTAAAGGTTTTGGCACCTATCTGCAGGAACGGGGCAAGACTTCCGTGGCCGTGGGTGGAGATGCCCGGCTCAGCACTCCCGGATTCATCGATGAATTCTGTCGGGGCCTGCTTTCCACCGGTTGCGACATCATCAAGGTCGGCATCGTCGCAACCCCCGTGCTCTACTACTCCATCTGGAAACTGAAAACCGATGGTGGTGCCATGATCACCGCCAGCCACAATCCTTCCCAATATAACGGCATCAAGCTCAATCTGGGCCTGGGTTCCGTCTATGCCGAGGAATTGCAGAAAGTGCTGCATATCATCCAATCCGGCAATTTTGCCAAAGGCGAAGGATCTTTGAGCAGCAATGACGCCATGGATGCCGATTATATGGATTACATAGTGGACCGGATCAAACTGAAGCGTCCGGTCAAAGTTGTGGTGGACGGAGGCAACGGCATGGGTGGTCCTTATCTGCCAAAGATCTTACGGCGTCCGGGCTGTGAAGTGATCGAAATGTTCACGGATCCGGATGGCACTTTTCCCAATCACCACCCCGATCCAACCGTGGAAAAATATATGACCCAGCTCTCGGCCAAAGTGGTTGAAAGCGCCTTTGAAGCAGGGCTTGGCCTGGACGGTGATGCTGATCGCATCGGCGTCGTGGATGAGCACGGCAAAATGCTCTTCGGAGATCAGATCCTCAATATCCTGGCGCGGGACTATCTTAAGTCCAATCAGGGAAAAGCCATCATTGCAGACGTCAAATGCTCCAAAAACCTCTACGACGACATCCGCAAACACGGTGGAACCCCTATCATGTACAAGACCGGGCACGCTAATATCAAGATGCGCATGAAAGAGATCGGGGTCGATTTTGCCGGAGAAATGAGCGGACACGTCTTTTTGGCAGACCGTTACCTGGGCTTTGATGACGCCATCTACGTCAGCTGCCGCTTTGTGGAAGTGATGTCCTCCACCACCGCTCCGGTCAGTTCCTATCTTGCAGATCAGCCCAAGATGTATAACACTCCGGAACTGCATATCAAATGCACCGATGAAGCCAAATTTGAGGTCGTGGCCAAGGTCTGTGCCGAATTTCAGGCTGAAGGCTATGACGTGAACGATATCGACGGCGCCCGCATCACCTTTGAAGATGGCTGGGGCCTGGTACGCGCTTCAAACACCACACCCGTTTTGGTGACCCGCTTTGAAGCGACCTCAGAGGCCAGAATGCTGGAAATTCAACAGCTGATCGAAGGGAAGATCGGCAAGTACATTTAGGGATTAGGGATTAGGGATTAGGGCGCGCCGGAGTCAGAGCGGATATCGCTGGAGCTGAACCCGCACTAAATGCAGGTTAGAAGTGCACTCAAGTTTAACTCCGGACAGCAGGCTCCCAAACGCATACCAAACCAGGACGCGGGCTCGACTTCAGCCCGTGCAAACATGCACAGGTGTTAATTGGTTGTAGAGTGCGATTGTGAATTATACACTTGTAGCCGCAAATCCTGCGATAAGACTCACCTCCGTGCCTCCGTGTCTCTGTGTTAGAAAATCAATCAGCCCAGAAATTGTAGCAAAGCATCCGCTTTCACTGCCTGCTGCTGACCAGTTTCGAGGTTCTTGAGCATCACTTGTCCTGCGGCAAGTTCATCTTCCCCGATAATAGCGGCAAAGCGTGCCCGGGAACTATTGGCAGCCTTGAGCTGGGCTTTGAAGGAAGTCTTTTCAGGATCGTAGACCACGCTGATCCCCCCGGCGCGCAATTCATTGATCAAGTGCACAATAAAATCACGCGCTTCAACCCCCATGGCGATCACGTAGAGATCAGGTCCGGGAGAATCTGCTAAAGAGATTCCCTCAGCTTCCAAAGCGAGTAACAAACGTTCTATCCCTCCCGCAAATCCGATCGCGGGAGTTGATTTGCCTCCCATTTGTTCTATCAAACCATTGTAACGTCCACCCCCGGCCAGGGAGTTTTGGGCTCCGATCCCTTCATAGATCAGCTCGAACGCAGTGTTGGTGTAATAATCCAGGCCACGCACAATTCCGGGATTTATTGTAAAAGGCACATTCATCAGGTTCAGAAAGGCTTTGACCTGTTCAAAATGCTCAGCGCAGCTCTGATCCAGATAATCCAATTGTGAGGGCGCATCCTTGGCAAATGCCTTGCAGGAAGGCACCTTACAATCCAGCAAGCGCCTGGGTTTGAGCTCAAAGCGCTTGAGGCAATCCGGGCAGAGCTGATCCAGATGCGGTCTGTAATAGTCCCGCAGAGCTGTTTCGTAGGTGGCAGCGCAATCAGGACAACCAACGCTGTTCAATTCCAAGCGCAGCTCCTTTAGCCCCAGACTCTGGAAGAAAACCCACAAAAAGCTGATCACTTCAGCATCCCAGTATGGATGATCCGAGCCGATGAACTCGATCCCGTATTGATAGAACTGCCGGTAGCGTCCGGCTTGCGGTCTGTCATAACGGAACATGGGACCCCAATAACAGAGTTTGTTCTCACCCTTCAGATCGAGCCTGTTTTCCAGATAGGAGCGAACCACCGGAGCAGTGCCTTCCGGGCGCAGGGCAAAGACGCGACCCTTACGGTCGTTGAAGCGATACATTTCTTTTTGGACCACGTCCGAGCTCTCTCCGGAGCTGCGTTCAAAGAGGGCGGCCTGTTCAAAGACGGGGGTAGTGATCTCATGGTATCCAAAGGCCTCAGCCAGCCTCAAAAATCTTGCGTACAGAGCTTGCCGGGCGGGAGAAGCCTCAGGCAGGATGTCATAGGTTCCGCGGGGGATATTATATTCCATTTTTCCTCATTTATCTTATATTATACTGTTCCGGATAGCGCACGCCAAGCAAATACAAGCCCGCGGCAGGAGCGGGGACCACCAAAGTCTGTTTGGGATCGGCCTCACTCAGGATCGATGCAAGGGTTTCGGGAGCCAGATCCTTGGTGCAGGCGTTGGCAAGAGTGCCAACGATACGCCGCACCATGTTGTGCAAAAAGCGATCTGCCACGATCAAAAACTCAAATTGCTCCTCAGTTTCGCGGACGCGGATCGGCTCCAGCTCACAGACCCGGTTCGGAATCTCCGGATTGGGCTGGGCAAAGGATGACCAGTCGTGTTTTCCGGAAAGTGGTAGAGCCAGTTCCCGCAGCTTCCCCAGCTCCAAATTCTGGTTGATCATAAAGCCCGTGTAGAGCCTCCGAAATGGCACTAACTTTTTGGCCAGCAGATATTTGTAGCTGCGTTGCCAGGCAGCATAACGCGCGCTGAATTCCGCAGGTACTTCCTGAGCATCCAGGATTCTGATCTCGGAGGAGAGCAAGCGATTCAATGCTTTTGGCATGCGTTCGGATGCCATCCTGCCGGTAAAATCAAAATGAGCGTACTGGCTTTCCGCATGCACTCCGGCATCCGTTCTGCCGCTGCAAACCAGCTTGAGGTCTTGCCCTGCCATCAGTCGCAATGCCTTTTCCAGCTCAGCTTGCACACTCCTGGCATGCTTTTGGCTTTGCCATCCGGAAAAACCACTGCCATCATAACATATCTTCAAGAGAATTCTGCGGCTCATAACGACCCCACGATCACCACTGCAGCCAGAAAGCAAAAAGCCAGAAAGTTGGGAAATGTGAAAAACACTCTATGCCCCCTATCATGCTCCAGGCTCGATTTGATGGTGTCTTCCACTTCCATGGCATGAGCAAAGTTTTCTCCGATCAGGCTCGCGAACGAAGCCAACACATTTTTAATGCTGTCGCCTCCGGAGATCTGACGTTCGCCCAGCAGCATAAAATATTTACGGATAAAGAGCGAGGTCGCCAGTATCAGATAGATCAAGCTGCGGCTAAAGCGATATTTTTGCAGATACCCGGTATCCTGCAGAAAGTGTTTCATATCAATAGTGCCCACACAATAGACCGTGATCACCAGAAAGTAGAGAACCTGCAGACTGAAGAGAAGCATAGCGGGAAACTGTAATGTGAACAGAGTTGCAAAGACCCAATAACCTGCCAAAAATGGCAGAATCCGGCGCAGTGCGATCAAGAGCTTGGAAAAAACGGACAGATCAGAGATAAAGATCAACAGAAAAACACCCAAGAGCCATAACAATTGCCGGAAAGAAGCATCCAGACCCAGAGTGAATGAGATCAGCAGAATGATCAGCTTGAGCCAGGTGCTCTGCTCAGCCAGGATACCTGTGTTCTCCTTCATTCAAGCGGGTTTTCCTCATTGGGTTCATCCGGTTTGGGCAGGGGCTCGGTTTCCTCTTTGATCAATGGTTCGGATCCCGGAACCTGTGTACCTGTGCCCTCAGGCTGGAGCTCTGGTTCTGTGGGGGCCTCAGGAGGAGATGATTCCAGGGTCTTCAGTGAATCCTGCACTCCGCTCTCAGGAGCAAACAGCGAATCAACCACAGAATTCCCCATTCCGCCTAAAGAATCCGGGAGCACTACGGCAGGTTCTGAAACGTCTTTGACTTGTAAGCTGTCCGGGACAAGGCTGTCCCGCACAGCTGTCTGTTGGTAGATCAGGAACTTTTTGCCGTCATAGAGTTTTCGGGTCAGCAGCGCGTATTCTCCACCATCCTGAGCTTTTAGAACTGCATCAAAATATGCCCTTGCGGATGTCGTATCAGCCTGCTGGATCGCATAATACCAAGCCAGGCGATAGTTTGCTCTCAGCTGGATCAGGGGATCCGTGGTGGAGCTAAGCCTTTGCAATTGCACCAGCATCGAATCAGGATTTGGCTCTCCCAAAGCACTTTCCAGCAAGCTTTCCTGGCGCTCCAGCTCAGGATCTATGATCCGAACCGGATCTCCGGCATAGAGCTGTCCCAGCGCGTTCGTATACTTGTTCCCGGGATAACTCTCTCGCATAAAGCTAAGCAGATCAGCAATTTCGGGATCTTTTCTGTTCAGCTTTAGATAGAGATTGGCCCTGGCAAAGGTAACAAAGGGAATCACCTCAGTATCAAAGCGGGTGATGACCTTCTGCAGATTGTCAATGCGGTTTTGCAGGGCTGTAAGTTCTGCTTCCGCGGAGGTTTTTTGCCGCTGCAAAGCCTCAATGTCAATTGCGGGTTTGACCACAAGACTGTCATTTTTAACAGCGCTGCTGTCCGCGGGGATGAGTTCGCGCGCAGTGATCAGAGTGTCTGCAAACGCAAACGAGCTGTCCGGGGGCAGGACAGCAACCTCAGTGATCATCAGGGTGTCTGCCGGATCCTTAGTTTGTTCAATACTACCGGAATCTGCCTTTGCTTCTGTCCGCGCGGGTAACGGGAGCAGAGCCTTTAGCGAATCGATGCGTGCAGTGACAGCGCTTTCCAAAATCCTCAAGCTGTCGAGCCGCGCGATCAAGCCGTCATTTTCGGAGCTTACTCTGTTATAGATAATAAAGCTTGAATCAGGAAGATTCAGGGGACTGAAATAATTATCTGCAGCAAGGTAATGATAATCCAGAAACTGCTGCGTGGCGAGTTCGCTGTTCAATCTGGCTCCAGCATTGAGCTGAGTGAGAGCAGCGATCTTGCTTTGCGCCTCAGAAACAAACTCCAGGGTTGGAAATTCGGTGCGTACCTTGGCATAGGTGCTGAGGGCTGCAGCCCGGTCTCCGCGGATATAGAACAGGTATTCAGCCAGATACCAGGCAGCGTAGCCTGAAGCCTGACTGCGGGGATAGTCCTTGGTGACAGCTTCCAGCTCTGCTTTGCCTTTATCGGGATCCTTGCCTCTCAGCAGAAATCTGCCCCGCAGGACTTTGGCCAGAGCCAGTTTTTCGGTTCTGATCTCATCGTCTATGACGTCCCTGATCACTTTCTCACCTGCTCCGTAATTTCCCAGCTCATAATGATTCAGAGCAATGTAGTACTTTGCTTCAAGGCGCAGACCCTTGTCTATCCTGCGGGTTTTACTGAGCTTGCCGAATTCCTCCAGGGAGCGGCTGTAATCCTTCTGAACGTAATAATTTTTCCCAAAGAGGAAAAAGGCATCCCGGTAGAGCTTCGTTTTCGGATATTCACTGATGATCTTTTCCAGCCAATACTGTGCCCTGTAATAATCCTTGTCCTGGATCTCAAAATCTGCCAGAGTCAGAAGCGCCTGGGGATGATCCTTTTTGAAACCTGGATCGCGAATAAAGCGTTCCAGCAGGGATTCAGCTTCGTCGGGTTTGTTTATCTCCCTCAGGACCTTTGCCAAAAAGACGTGAGCCTCAGGAACGTATTTTCCTTGCGGATTGAGCTTGATCAGATTCTCAAACTGGTCTTTGGCCTGAAACGATGAATTCCCTTTCAGATAGAGGGCTTTGGCCATGATGAAAAGAGCTTCTTCCAGAGTCTTGCCCTGCTTCTTTTCGGTGATCACTATCCCACATTTCTTGATCGCTTTGGTATACTCGTCCACCGCTTGGGGATTGGGTTTGCCGTTCGAATTAAGCGGACGCTCAGAAGCAGATTTGAAATAGGCCCGGGCATTATACATCGTGTTGGACAGACCGCAAGCCGTGGCAATGAATGCCAGTGCGAACAGGACAGCGAGTTTTAATATTCTCATCGCGGACATTGCTGCAAGGCTCCGCCTATCTTGTCAATTGATTTCTATCCCGGCTTGTTTGATGAGTTCCAAAGCTCTGTTGCTGGTCAGAAATTCGATGGCCGCATTGATGTCAGGATAAAGGATCCTGTCTTTTTCCAGAGCCGGAATTTCCGCGCGCAGAGCATGTTTTACGCTTTCCAGAGCCAGGCTGCTCTCAATTCCTCTCTGATCCAGCGCGGAAGAGGCGATCATAAGCTCGATCCCCAGAGCAGTCCGGATATTCTTCAGAATTTGGATCAGCTTGATCGCAGAAACCGAACCCATGGAAACGTGATCTTCCTGATTGGCTGAGGTGGGGATGGAATCCACGGAAGCCGGATGCGAGAGCACTTTATTTTCAGAAACCACCGAAGCCGCAGTCAGTTGCGCAATCATGTAGCCGGAATCTATGCCCGGACGATTTGCCAAAAATGGGGTCAATCCACGGTTCAAGGCGGGATTGAGTATCTGTTCGATCCGCCGTTCGGAGATCGAAGCCAGCTCGCTTGCCGCAATTGCAAGCACGTCTAAAGCGATTGCCAGCGGCTCACCATGGAAGTTTCCTCCGGAGATAACTTTATCCTCTTCCGGAAAGATCAGGGGATTATCGGTGGCAGAATTCAGCTCGATCCCGATCACGCCCTTCGCGTAAGCGATTGCATCTCTAACGGCGCCATGAACTTGCGGACTGCAGCGCAGACTGTAGGCATCCTGGACATTCCCGCAGTTGAGGTGACTGGCGCGCAATTTGCTGTTTTCCAAAAGATTACGTATATTGGCTGCAGAAGCCAGCTGACCAGGATGCGGACGCAGCTGATGCACCAATTCATCAAAGGCGCAGGGAGTGCCTAAAAGCGCGTCAATAGACATTGCGGCGATCATATCAGCTTGTTGGGCAAGGCGCTCCAGATCGATCACAGCCAAGGCTCCGATCGCTGCCATCACCTGAGTTCCGTTGTTGAGGGCCAGGCCTTCTTTGGCTTCCAGCACCACCGGAGTGATTCCGGCTGCCCGCATGGCTTCAGCCCCGCTCATTCTCTGCCCCTGATACAGAGCTTCGCCCTCTCCGATCAGCACCAAAGCCAGATGGGACAAGGGAGAGAGGTCACCGCTGGCACCCACCGATCCGCGCATGGGGATCAGAGGATGCACCCTTTTATTCAGCATTTCGATCAAAGCTTCCAGGGTTTGCAGCCGGATTCCGGAGTGACCCTTGGCCAAAACGTTGATACGCAGCAGCATGATGGCGCGCGTGATCACCTCGGAATAAGGCTCTCCCACGTTCACGGCATGGCTGCGGATCAGATTCAGCTGCAATTCGGCTATGTTTTCCGGGGGGATGGTAACAGTGCTGAATTTGCCAAAACCGGTGGTGAGGCCATAAACTATCTGATTCTGGGAGATAACTTTATCCACATACTCGCGGCAGCGCTGCACCCTGGCTTTGCTTTCTTCAGTGAGCTCGATCGGGGCATGATCAACCGAGATCAGCTCCAGCTCTTCAAAACTGAGGCTGTTGCCATCGATCGGAACAGCTTGCAGGAGCGGTTTATTATCCATGTTAGCTTGCATTCTATCCTCGTATTTTCATATTGTATCAGTCAATTAGGCTCTGTCATTCCAAAGCCTGAAGATCAATGCATCATTTCTGATACGGCAGATTCTGTCAAGACTACAGAGCTTGTGAAGAAATGAGTCATCCGGCTGTTTGGGTCCCAACAATATTAATATGGACTGAAAGACTGCCGTCTTTCCTGCAGAGGCAGGAATCCAGGTAGCTGCACCGCAATCACTTATAAATAACCAGGTTCCAGCCTTCATTGGAATGACGGATGTGACACTTAGTTCGGATCGGCATTCCCCTGTGATCTCATCTCTGTCATATCGGTATCATACCGCTTGCTAACCGCTTTCATCTCCCTGCCTGAAGCGGTAGGAGAGGGAGAAGCCAAGGGGATGAGAGGTGGCAGATCAGCAGCAAAGCTCTGGGAAGCCTTAGAAATTGGTGCCCAGGATCAGCCCGGGCAGCCAGTCACCTTGCTTGTTTACCGAAAATCTGAGACCCAGCCCCAGGCGCGCGGCTGAGGCCAGATATAGCTCGGAGACCAGCTCGAGTCCTGTGGCATAGCGCAGATTTTTCTCATCAAAATCTTCCGGAACTGAAGCATCAAAGAATACACCTCCAAAGATATCTTCCAGATAGACCTGGGGTGTCCAGATTCCGTTTCGGATCTGCAACAGCGGGAAATTGAAAGTGCTGTTGAAATTGAAGCCCCGGTTTTCCTGCCAGCGCTCGTCATATCCTCTGATCGTGGAGAAGACTTCATCTTTTTCCACATCAGGTTCCCAGGCATAATGCAACTGGGCAGAGAGCTGGGTGGAAGAACCGATCCTTTGTTTCAGGTTCAAGCGGGTTTGCAGCCCCAGCCTCTCCCTATCAGAGGGCAGAAAGTCTTTTCGTTCCACGAATACAGCTTGGCTGAGTCCCAAACGTCCTCCATTCCAGCTGAAATTCATCCCGGTATAGCCATCCCAGATCTTGCGCTCAAAATCATCCTGCGCACTGAGCGCGAAACCCAGCCAAACCCTGTTCACACCATAGTTCTTTCGCTTGAGCAGATCGATGTATTGATCCGCGCTGAAGCTGCCCTCACCCAGGCTGGAATAGCTCAAAGTCTGGTTCACGGGACGGAAGATATTGTTGGTGAGGCTGATATCGGCTCCGAATTGTTTGGCCTTAACGTCATATTGCAGCCTGGCAGTCCAGCCCGGAAAATCACCCAGCAGATCCTGACCCATCAGAAACAAACCCAGGCTCAGGCTGTCCCTGCTTCCCATCAGATAAGGGATCCTGGCGATCCGGGGAAAAAGCAGATGTTTGAGATTGGAGCCATAGCCGCCCTTTTGCACCGGATATTTCCCCACGATCAAAGGATGTTCCTCGCTGTGGACAAAGGGAACAGGCAGTTTTGCGGGTTCATATTTCGGAAGCGCAAAGGCGCTCAAATCCACTCTGCCCCTATAGATATCCTCACCATCAGGATTCATTCCGATGCTATAAAAACTGCCCTCATCCGTGAGCACGGTAGATCGTAATCCACTGAGACCGCTGAGTTTGAAGGTTTCTCCGGTAGAGAGGTCATAGGCATAAGAATTGAGCTGGTCATTATATGGCGCGTCAAAGATGAGCTTGGTTCCGGAGATCCCGACCAGCTTCTCCGCGTAGGGTGAATAGATCAGAGGGCTAAACACGAGCTCCTGCAAGTCCGTCGCGTAGATGCAGGTGCTTTTCCAATCCTCTTTTCCGGTAACGTAGAGCTTTCCCTCATGTTCGATCATATTACCGATCAGCATGTTAACTTGGGTAGGCCCGGACCTGAGCTTCCCTGAGGGGGAGTATAGACTGAGCGCGTTTCCCCGGTATTGGGCCACATCGGTAGCCACCAAAATATCCCCGGAGGAAAGCACACAGAAACTGCGGATGCTTCCGGAGAGCAGCTTTTGGGTGTTTCCGCGCTCAAGATCCTTAACCCAAAGCTCGGTCACGGATCCCAGACCGTTGTTTTCGTTATTGGCAAAGCCGTTTCTATATTCCGAACGTGTGTAGAACAGGCGTTTATCCACCACCTGAAATCCGGCAGGGAAATCCGTTGCCTGACTGTGTAGTATCTCTTCTTCCGCGTCCGGTTCTGAAGCCTGCAATCTTGCTATATAGTTGCTGGTGAACTGACTGAAGGGTCCGGTGGCGGCATTTTTCTGGCGGGTATAAAAAAGAGCTCCGGAGCTGCTTTGCAAGTAGCTGCAGCCGCCTCCTTCATTGGTCAGCCGGTCCTGAGGGAGATCAATAGCTCTATTTGTTTCAAATTCCTGCCAGTCGTTCCAGAGGCTCTTGAGGGGAAGCCCGTAAGTCTTTTTGAAATAGCTGTCCGTTGCTATTTCAGGCATGAACATGCTGAGATAGGTCTTGGGGTTAGATCCTTGTAAGGCAAAGAATTCCGCGAATTTATCCCTGCCATATTTCTCTGCAAGATAGCTGAAGAAACTGCCTCCAAACACGTAGAAGTGTGCCAGAGGGGTATCCTTACTGTAAATCGTTGCCTTGGCACGGGATGGAAGCTTGCCCTCTTTGGCCAGAGCAGTGATCACATTGTTATAATAGCCCCCTCTCATCCTTCCGGTGAAAGGGGAAAGATTGGATTCTCCATACACGGTGATCCCCTCCGTGACCCAATTGGGCTGATGCAGATTGGGATAGAAGCCGTTGCCAAAGACCTTGCGCAGGATCCCGGGAAAGCCGGACGCGATTGACATCTGGCTTTGGTGGATGTATTCATGGACCCCCACCAGTTGCCACCAATCTTCTCCGTTGGAGAGTTCGTCATTGGTTGGCGGATAGGCAAAAAGCGCAATTTTATCACCCAGAAGATCGGTGTAGCCATTGACTTCATTGCCCATATCTTCCAGAACCAGATTGGTCTGACTGAGCTGATTTCCGGTCAGATCCTCCACATAGGGTCTGTAGTACTCCATCACCTCCAGGACCCGGAGGGCTTGATCCTCCCAGCCTTCCCGGTAAAATACCTTAAACCCTGGAGTGGCAACACTCCTGTAATTCCCAAACGCAAAAATCGCCAACGGCACCAGAATCAGCACCATGATCATCGATAGTTTCATGTTCATCAGACACTCCCAAAAGCGGATATAACAGTTAAACCGGTGAGTTTTAACACACCTTGGTTAAGCGCAGGATTTTGCAGATTTTGTCAATGATAATTTCTGCTTCCGTGCCGCTTAAATTCTTCCGGAGTGCATCGGTCTGAGCAAGTCTTTTTTTGATTGACAGAAGCAGGCTTGTGTAAAATCATAGCGCTTTAGGAAAAATTGTGAGGTGAATAGAGCATGGTAAAAGCTGATCAGGCTATGCAAAAGCTTGTGAAATATATCAAGAACGAGCAGCTCCTGGAATCCGGAGACAAGGTCATCCTTGCCTGTTCCGGAGGAGCTGATTCCCTTGCTCTGCTCTTGCTTTTTGCCCGAATCCGGCCTCTCTTCAAGCTCAGCTTGCTGGTCTTACACTTCAATCACCAGACCCGTCCTGAAGCCAATGAGCGGGAGGCAGTGCTGGTCCGAAGCTGGTGTCAAAGCCTGAATATCCCTCTGGTAGTGCGCAAGCTCGGTCCTTTTTCGCCATCCGATTTTGAGAATCAGGCGCGGATCGCTCGGTTCCGTGAATTCGATCATATCCGTAAATTATACAAGTTTGACAAGATAGCGCTTGCGCACCACCGCAACGATCAAGCTGAGACGGTGCTCATGAATCTGTTCAGAGGCGCAGGGATCAGCGGTATGGGCGGGATCAAACCCCAGAACGCTGAGCTCATCCATCCCCTGTTGTGCTTTAACAGAGCTGAATTACGTTCATATCTGTCCTCCTCTGGAATGAGATGGTCCGAAGATGCCTCCAATCTCGATAACAGTCATCGCCGCAATTACTTGCGCAATGAGATTATCCCTCTTTTGGAAGAGAATCTTGCCCCAGGGATCGTGGAACGGATCGACTTGCAAGCCAGGATCAGCAGGCAGGCGGATCAGTTGCTTAAAGCCAACAGCCTGAAGCAATTCAAGAAACTGGTCAGGGATCAGAGTGGCAGCCGCATAGTGCTGGATTCCGTCCGGCTGGCCAAACTGAGCGAGATCGAGCAGTATTACGTCCTCAAGAAAGCCTACAGCCTGCTATCAGGCCTGGATCAGGATTTCTTTTGGCACTCCTTCAGCGGGATTTTGGCCTTGCTCTCTTCCGAGGGTTCCAAACAGAGCATTTTACAGCATAAGATCCGTGTTTACAAACAGTATGGAGAATTGATCTTCAGCAACGCGGAAGCCGGGACTGAACCTGAAGAACCACAAGAGCTGGTTTTGGAAGAAGATCGCAACCGCGCTGTATTCATGGACTACCGTTTTTCGTTCAAATATCTCAAAGTCTTGCCCCGCAACTGGAAAGAAGATCCTTTCACCGTCTGTCTGGATGCGGATAAGATCAGTTTTCCGCTCACGATCAGGGCTCGCCGGAACGGTGATCGCTTTTGCCCCACCGGGATGAGCACACTTAAGAAAGTTAAAGACTTTTTCATTGACGAAAAAGTCCCCAAATTTGACAGGGATAAGATTGCGGTGTTTACTGATACCGAAAAGATAATCTGGATCACCGGATTCCGTGCAGACCAGCGGGTGTGCCCGGACGGTTCCAGCTCTCATTTCCTGCAGATCACGGCAGAATCACTGCACGAGAAACCCAAACGTGCAGCCAGCAGGATCAAAAAACAAGGAGAAACAGATGAATCAGATGAATTGTGATATTTCAGCCGTCTTGTTTGACGAATATAAAATTCAAGCCCGGGTGCGTGAGATCGGAGACGAGATCAGCAGCGAGTATATGGGCAGAAATCCCGTTTTTATCGGCATCCTCAAAGGTGCCTTCACTTTTATGAGCGATCTCATCAGGGCGGTTTCGATTCCGGTCAGTATCGATTTTATGGCAGTATCCAGTTATGGCAGCGGCACAGTCTCCACCGGTATCGTCAAGATCCGCAAAGACATCGATATAGACATAAAAGGCCGCGATGTCATCATCGTGGAAGACATTGTGGACAGCGGACTGAGCCTGGACTACATCAAGAAATATTTGACACAGCACGAGCCCTCCTCTGTCAAAACCTGCGTGCTTCTGGACAAACCTGACGCGCATAAGATCAAGGTCGATTTCGATTATGTAGGCTTTTATATCGGCAATGAATTTGTGGTGGGCTATGGGCTGGATTTCAATGAGCGCTATCGCAACCTGCCTTATATCGGAATTTTAAAGGAAGAATGTTATAAATGAATTATAAATTGATCTCTGTCATCATCCTGGCTTTGATGACACTATCCCTTTTCGCTCAGACTCCGGTCAAGCCTCCCGTTGACCCCAAGGCTCCGGTGGAAAATATCCTCTCAAGCTCTGCCATGCAGCAGCTGCGCTCTTTCGTGGGCATGATGATCATTGCCATCCTGGTGATCTCGGCTATCACCCTGATCAGGATGCTGATCTTCAAGAAGAAGGTTAAGAAAGGTGATCCTGAAACACCTGAACCCACTAAGATCAATCCGAATCCCTCCCGGATTCCCGGGATGCCCAAACGCGGAGGCATTTCCATGCCGATCGTGTTTCTGCTGCTGATGCTGTTTGTGGTCTTTTATCACATGTCCACCACAGCCCGCCAGCAGGTCACCAAAGCCACTTATACCGATTTTAAACAACAGATCCAATTGCGGCAGATCAAAACTGCCCAGTTTACGGAGCTGGATATTTCTTACACGGATGTCAACGACAAGAAATATACGACCGTGATGCCCTTTGCTGATCCGCGGGTGGTGGATTCACTGGTGGTGCAGGGCGCCAAGGTGAGCACCCTCAAACCCTCACGCTGGGAAGGCTATCTGATCTATTTTCTGCCAATCATCCTGCTGATCGTATTCTGGTTCTTCTTTATGCGGGGCATGAACAATCAGAATTCCAAGGCTTTTTCGTTTGGGAAAAGCAAGGCCAAGCTCTATGAAGGGACCAAGACAAGGATCACCTTCAAGGACGTGGCAGGTGTGGACGAAGCCAAGGAAGAGCTGCAAGAGATCGTGGAATTTCTCAAGGACCCCAAAAAGTTCCAGCGTCTGGGTGGCAGAATCCCACGCGGAGTCCTTTTGGTCGGACGTCCCGGCACAGGTAAGACCCTGCTTGCCAAAGCCGTTTCCGGAGAAGCGGGAGTACCATTCTATTCGATCTCGGGCTCAGACTTCGTCGAAATGTTCGTAGGTGTCGGAGCCGCACGTGTTCGCGACCTGTTTGATCAAGCCAAGAAGAATTCTCCCTGCATCACCTTTATCGATGAAATAGACGCTGTCGGCAGGCACCGGGGAACGGGTTTGGGAGGCGGACACGATGAACGCGAACAGACCCTGAACCAGCTTTTGGTGGAG
>JAKLEY010000030.1 GCA_022711455.1 Candidatus Cloacimonadota bacterium | reverse complement strand
CTTCCGCCCGTCGCGCCAAAGACAACCAAGACCGTATAGGAGAATAACATATATGAAACGCCTCACATTACTCTTCACTCTTTGCTCATTACTCTTCTGCGCGCTGCCTCTAACCGCTCAAACCTACTACCAGCTCCAATATTCCTGGGAAGAAATCGACGCCGCTGTCACCTCGGTCCGCGATTCCTTCCCCGCTCAGATCTCTGCCAAACTCGATGCTCAGGTCTCCCATATCGAGCTCCCTGCAAACCCTGGCGTTCCCACTATTATCAACCTCTCCATCAATGGAGCTCCCCTGGACTCAGACCATGGCTACATCTTTGCCATCGATTCCCTCTCCGTCCTTCGCCTCCAGGCGCACACCACCGATGGCAGCGATACTGATGCCATGAGCGTCACCATCGGCCCTTCTGAGCCCGATCCGGATTACTCGCTCACCGTTGCCGGTCCTGCCATCGCCTCCCGCTGGGATGTCGCAGGTGCAGACTTCGCCGAATATTTCGAAGCTTCCGCTCCCATTCCCCTCGGAACTGCCGTGGTCATCGATCGCGGGCTCGTGCGCCCTGCTCTCCCCGGAGAAAAGCCTGTTGGAATCACATCGTCCGGCGCTGGTTTTATCGGAAATTCCGGACGTCCGGATTCCCCCTGGCTCACCTCAGCCCTGGGCGATACCCTCTACCAGGTAGTCCAATACGTCCAAATATCGCGTGAAGTCAAATTCCCCACCCCACAAACCAAAGACTTTTGGGTTCCCGCTGATAAGCTCGAATCCATTCCCAAGGATGCCCCCATCCAAATCCGGACTCTGCCTATCAAAAACCCGGATTTTGGCAAAACTTACATCCCTCACCGTCATAATCCCAATATGGTTCTGGTCGGGCTCATCGGCCAAATTCCCCTCCGCGTCGGCCAAGCCACCAGCCCCTCCTGGTTCTTCATCAAATCACTCGATAAGGATACCGATCTATGGCTCGTAAAATAACCCGTAGAGCAGGATGCCAATCCTGCTGGAACCTTCGCAGACTCTTAACCCGTAGAGCAGGATGCCAATCCTGCTGGAACCTTCGCAGACTCTTAACCCGTAGAGCAGGATGCCAATCCTGCTGGAACCTTCGCATCCTCTCTGTCGGCCTCCTCATCATAGCGGCTGCTCTACCTGCGTCAATCCTTCACCTTAGTCCCTCGGCCAGCCCACTTTCGCTCTCTCAGCCGGGATCTGCCCTTCCCCTCAACCCCCCCTTTCCATCTCCCCAAAACGTGGAAATCACCCTCTACCCATCTTCTCAACAAGCTGATTCCGTTCGGATCACTTGGTCACCCGTTCCGGGGGCTACCAGTTACCGCGTCTATACTGCCATCTCGGTAGAGGATTCCACCAAATTCATTCCTGTTACAAAGCCCAACATCATGCCGGACGGTTCCATTATTTGGGAGTATTTATACGAAAAACATCCGCAATTCGGTGATCCAATGTTTACCCGTCTCTTCTCTACCTCCTCGCCTTTGGTGGGTCACTCTTATGGCGGTCCTCAATCCGGAACTACTGCGCTCTTCTCCACCTTTACACCTGCCTCTGGCGGACGGTTCGATGGCTGCAGCTATATCTATCCGCTTCAGGGCGAGCGGGATCGTTTCTTTGTCGTTACGGCGGTCAGATAATGCGTCCAACATCGCTCACTTCCTTTACCTGCGATTCCATCTCACTCAACGTCGCGGTTTACGACGACCAGAACGCTCCCTTTATCCTCGGTTCTTATCCTATTGAAAATGCCGAGCTTATCTTCCCTGCTCTCACTCAGACCTATCCTGCAGATGAAATCAACAAAGAATCAAACACTATCTCATTTTTCGTCCCCAACGAGCGCATCAGAGAACCTGGCTTGACCCCCTTCTTTATCCGCCTGACAGGTCCCGATCTCCAGTTTACCATAGCCTACGGCAACCTGAACGTTATAGACCCGGTAAAGGTAAATACATGATCTCTCCCGGATTGCAGGCCTTCGTGCCTGCTCTTGGATTGCAGGCCTTCGTGCCTGCACCTCTCATTACTCATCACCCATCACTCAAAACTAAATAAAGGAGCCAAAATGAAACCCATTGTAACCATCAAAACCGCTAAAAACGCCTGGAACATCCTAAAAAAAGCCAACCTCCACCACTTCCTGGATGCCTCAGCTCTCTATGCCATCCAAAAAATCTCTGAAGCCCAGCTCTCTCTCTCAGACATCATCTCAGACCTTCTCGAAAACGATATCCTCATCGAATTCATGACCGCCATCACAGAGTCCACCTGCTTCCGCGCCGACGATGGCTCTCAAACCCCTTGGGAGGATGTCCCGATGTCCGTCATAGGAGAACTGATCTCCAGTTTTTTTACCGCTTTTATCAGCACTTTCAAGCTGCTGGGATCTTCCTGAAACAAAATGATATCCTCTTCAAGTCCGATCACGAACCGCTCATTATCCCATCCGGATGCCTCGAAAATCCCTGGCTCCGGCTCTCATGGGCGCTCAAAAAAGCCGGGACTTACTCCCCTTCCCTCTCTATCGAAGAAGCCTATGCCTACCTCACTCTCGACGCCGAAGCAGCCACCCTCAGTAGAGCAGCATACCAGTCCAGCTAACCCAGGATTGCAGCCCATCGTAGAGCAGCATGCCAATGCTGCTGACCCCAGGATTGCAGGCCTTCGTGCCTGCACCTCTGACCCCAGGATTGCAGGCCTTCGTGCCTGCACCTCTGAGCCTCTCATCACTCATCACTCATCACTATATAAAGGATCCCCATGGAAAAAATCCTCCTGACTATAGACGCCAAGCTCCTCAAAGACCCCGCCCTCGATGCCCTCTTCAAAAAACTGGGAATCACCCATGATATCAAAGTCAACACCAAAGGCGCTTCGTCCTCCATGAAGAGACTTTACGAGTCTATCAATTCAGGATTTATGCAGTTCGGGCTCTTCTCCTCCGGCGTTTCCAGAGCCACCCAGCTCGTCCAGGGCTTCGCTAATGCCATCATCAAGCCTGCCGCCGATATCGAAATCCTCAAGCTCCGCCTCACCTCCCTCTACGGATCCACTTCCGCTGCGGCCCAGGCCTTCAAAACCTTCCAGGATATCGCCACCCGCACCCCCGCCACCCTCCAGCAAGTCGTAGAAGCCGGTGCCTCCCTCAAAGCCTTTGGCCTCGATGCCGAAGCTGCCCTGGAGTCCGTTTCCGATCTCGCCGCTTTTATGGGTATGGATGTCGTGGAAGCTTCTCAAGCCGTCGGTCGCGCCTTCGCCGGTGGGGCAGGAGCTGCCGAAATCCTTCGCGAACGTGGCGTCCTTGAACTCATCAAATCCTTCAAAGGCATCGACGACCTCACATCCCTCACTCTGCCCGAATTCCGCCAGGTTCTGTTGGAAACCCTCTCCGATCCAGCGGCCGGTATCGCTGGCTCCGCTGATCGCATCTCAAAATCCTACACCGGCGCTATGTCCAATCTCAACGACTCTTTCACCACCCTCCGCGCCAATATCGGTTCTCAGCTCACTCCCACCCTCTCTGCCCTCGCCAACGGACTATCCGATATCATCAAAGGATTGAACGGAACCGGATCCAACCTCCAAACTGCCACTAGAGAAGCTTCCAGTAATAAGATAACTTTCGACTCTCTTATCATTACCTACACTGATCTCCACAACAAACAAAACCGCTCCGCTACCGATAACCAGATTTACCGGGATACTATCCGTCAACTCCTGGATATCTATCCTAACTACTTCCAAAACATCAACCTCGAAAAAGACTCATGGCAAAAGATATCCACTGCTATTGATACTGCCAGAACCTCGCTCAACAACTATCTCAATTTACAAATCCTTGTGGCCACCAGGAAAGATTTTGAGGATCAAATCTCTTCCGTTGCCCTCAAAATCGCCGACACAACTGCTGAAGTCGCAAAGCTGCAAGCCATCGTGAACAGCGGTAGAGGGGAAGAGAATTCCAGAGGATTACTCGGACTTCTTGGCGATTTTACCTATGGCGAAGATCTGGCCAACAAACAAGCTGCACTTCAAAACCTGATTGCCGAAGAAAACGCGCTCAGAAACGCGCTCCAGCAGCGAATTGTTCTTACCCAAAAACTCTACAAAATCGAAGAAACTCCTGCCCCAAAAACAAAAACTGAGACCGGCTCAAACTCATCTGTTACCGCTCCTGGATCCACAGGCTCCGCCCCCCTCAAAATTGTCGATGAAGCTGCCCAGGCTCACGAACAGCTCACCCGCTTCCTCGCCTCCGAAACTGAGCTTGTGAACCTCGAATATAAAAGGCTCATCAACCTCGCCAAAGCCGCTTATGACATCACTTCAAAGGAATACACCGACGCTGAACAGAAGATCGGAGATTGGAGAGACAATAAACACCTGGAAATCACCGAAAGAATGATGAAGGAACTCGCCGATACCGACGCGAAAAAACGATCCGATATCCTGGCAAACTACAACGCCGAAATCGAGCGCCTCGCTGATCTCAAAACGATCGGAGCCCTTACCTACGACGAATTGACTTCCAAACTCAGCGCTTATGCCTTGCAAATCAAAGAGGTCTTCGGACCCGATTCCAAGGAGTATGCCGCCGCTCTCGATTCCCTCCAAACTGCGCAGCTCCGCATCTCCCAAACCCTCGTCCAGGCTTGGAGACAGGATAATGCCGAATTCCTCCGCCTCTGGGATGCCTCATCTTCCGCTCTCGTGTCCGGCTTCGATGCCGCATGGTCCTCAATTCTTGATTCATCTATCTCCGGCTCCCAGCGCTTGAATAATATCTGGGCTGCTATGCGCTCGTCCTTCCTCTCCTCCGTCGGATCAATGGCTGCTGGCTACATCAAATCCAAGCTCACCCAGCTCGCCATTGAACTCACCGTTGAAAAATCCAAACAGGCTGCTATTCTCACCACCCTGGGCATCCAAAAATCTGCCCTCGTCGTTGCCGTAGCTGGTGGCATCAAAGCTGCCTTTGCAGGGCTCTTCGAAGCCGTCGGCAACATCTGGAAATGGTGGACCACTCTCATCCCGCCACCCTTTTCCGTTGCTGCCGCTATCGCCACTGGAGCGGCTATGATCTCCGCCTTCAACGGCGTCAAAAAAAGCCTGGGTTTTGCTCAAGGTGGTATGATCTCCGGCCCCGGATCCGCAACCTCAGATTCCATCCCGATCATGGCCTCAAACGGCGAATATGTCGTTAATGCTCAGGCTGTCTCAGCCCCCGGTGTTCTGCCCCTCCTCAATTATATCAATGCCAACCACTCCTCCGCTCAGGCTCCGCTCCCTATCCCGGGACACTATGCCTCCGGAGGAATCGTCTCTGCGCCTGCCTTCCCCGGCCTCGCCGATCTCATCTCCGAAGTCCGCCTCCTCCGCCAGGACGTCTATCGAGCTCAGCCCACTTTTATCAACCACGCTCCAAACCCGATTGAAATTCACAAACAAGGCGAAATCGGAAGAAAACTCTATAAAGGTTATTGATTTTCTAGTGTCAGCATCTCTATACTCTGCCACGTCTTACGTCTTTGTGCAGAATTCCCTGTCTTTTTCTAAAATGCCCTATCTCTTCTCATAACAAAACCTTACAATCTCTGCAAAATCCCTTGTCCATTTCTGTGCAGAATTGCTTGTCACAAAATCCCCAAAAACCCCCTTTTTCATGCGACAAGCAGTTCTGCACACCAACTTCCATAAGTTCCCATTCCCCAAACTCTTACCAATCCCTAATCCCCCAACCCACTATGCAATACCACCTGTCCCCTTACAACAATCTCATTGACGTAAATCGGCAGGTCTGCCAAGCTGTTCACCATGAAGAGAAAGCCTATGATAACGCTACTTTTGATAGTATTACTGAGCCTTGGCTTCCTGGCCTCCTGTGCTCACAATGCCGGAAACAGCTATCCGCTGGATGGCGCTTACACTTCCTTTGATGCTCTGGAAAGCAGGCTGGCAAGCTTTGTGGCAGTCGGAGGGGAGCTGTGTGAACTCAAACTGATCGGCTTCAGTGGCACTGATCAGCTACCGATCCACGCTTTGCGGATCGGTTCCAAAGCAGCGTCCCGCAAGGTTTTGGTGATCGGACAGCATCACGGAGACGAGGTTTTGGGCATAGAAGTCGTTTTGGGGATCGCGGAGCAACTGAAAGCTCCGGATAAAAAGTTCAACGCGATTCTGGAGCAGTTTCAGATCTGGATCATTCCCACTCTGAATCCGGAAGGCTGGAGGGAGGTGAGCCGGGGCAATTATCAATGGAAACGCAAGAACAACCGGGACACGAATAACAACAAGAAATTTGAGCTGCGTGAAGACGGGGTCGACCTCAACCGCAATTATCCCGTATTTTGGGCCGAAGATCAGCTAACCGCGAGTTCAAACCCATATTACAAAGGCTCTTCCGCTGCAAGTGAATCCGAAATTCAGGCATTGCTCAAGTTTGTGGAAAAAGCAGATTTCGAGCTGGCGGTTTTCTATCACAGCAGCGCCTCCGGGGCTTACAGCGAAAAGCTCTACCTGCCATGGTATGACAAAAAGGACAAGGCCATGACCCGGCGATACCAGAAGAACGAAGAGCTGGCCCAGAGCTATGCCGGGAGCGTTAAAAAAGACTATGGCAGAGGAACTTATGAAGTGCAAACCGGGATCAGCTCCAAGATGGGCAGCGCGCGCAATTATTTCTTTCACGCGCTCTCCACTCCCGCTTTTCTGATCGAGATCGGAGGCATCAATGCTGAGGGTATCTCAGTGATCCACCCCGGCTCAAAGATGATGCAAACAATTGTCAAAAAGCATGTTGCAGCGTTCAAGACCCTGCTGATCAGCCTCCCGGACCAAGGCTCCGGACTACAATACACGGATGAGGAGAAAAAATGAATCTAACAGACGAGATCAAAGACTCCGGCTCACACCTCTATCAGCTTTTAGAAGCGCTTTACGACGGGGTTTACATTGTCAATCCCAAGCGCAGGATCCTGCACTGGAACAAGGCCGCCGAGGAGATGACGGGATTCGGCATGGAAGAAGTGCTGGGTAAGTGCTGCGGTGATAACATCCTCAACCACATCGACGAAAACGGGATCCTGCTCTGCCGTGGCAGGTGTCCGTTGCAAAAATCGATGGACAGCGGAGAAAAGGTGTCTGCCAAGGTTTATCCCCGCAACAAGGACGGTCATCGTTTTCCCGTGGAAACCCATATCACTCCGCTCTATGACGGAGAGGGTGCCTTACTGGGAGCCATCGAAGTCTTCAGGGACATCAGCCATCAGGAAGACTACCGCATCCTGCAGGAAAAATTTAACGCCATGATCAAAAAATACGTCTCCAGCACCACTTTTTCTGATATTCAGGAACGCCTGAGAGGCAATCCCAGCCTGGGTAAACCCCGGATCATCGACCTATCAGTGCTCTATCTGGATATCGTTAATTTTACCACATTTTCGGAGCACAACAGCCCTGAAGCCGTGGTCGAGATGCTAAACGACCTGTTTGGAGTCTGTGATGTCATCACCAAAGAGAGTTTTGGCGATATCGACAAATTTATCGGAGATGCCGTGATGGCGATCTTTAGCGATGCCAATGATGCAGCGCGTTCCGCGATCAAGATATTGGAGCTCTCTCTGCCGGAAATGAACCGGATCCGCAGAGAAAATCAGGAAGAAGAGATCGCGGTGCGGATCGGGATAAACTCCGGACTGGTGCTGCAGGGAGACGTTGGAACCCTTGACAGGAAAGACCTTACGGTGATCGGTGACGCAGTCAATATCGCTGCCCGGATCGAAAAAAGCTCTCTGCCCAATCGTCTGATGATCTCGGAAGCCACCCTTTCCCGCTTGGATCCCGAGCTGCGTGAACGATTTGTCTTTCACCACAGCGAGACCCTGAAAGGCAAGACCGAGGAGATTAAGATCTATATTCATTAGGGGGTTAATGGTTAGTGGGTTAGTGGGTTAGTGGGTGACAGCGCGATTGCAAGATTGTGTTGTCACCCATTAACCTACTAACCTATATTCCTGTGCCTGGCTTAACGCTGGCAAATCCCTGGCTTAACGCTGACATATCAGTTCACGAAGCGGTTTGAAAGCGGTCAGTAAGCGGTTAGTAAGCGGTAAGACCGGGGGATGACCGGTAGTGTCGCACTCTGATGCGACGACAGAACTGCAATTTTAGTTCGGAACGGAGTCCGAACCTACGGTTGATGTACGGGCGCTCGCTGTAGCGCCCATCCCAGGATTACATAGCAAGTTCATAGATAGGCGGTACGGCGACCGCCTGTACAGTCGGAGTCCGAACCTACGGGGAATCAATATTTGAGGACTTTGATGGTCTGGCTCTTATTCCCGGAGCTTGCTCTGATCAGATAAACCCCTGCCGGGCAGATAGTTCCGTTATCGCTCTTGCCATCCCAAACCAATTCGGATTGATCTGTTTTTAGCTCCCGGATCTGCTCGCCCCTGATATTATATATCCTGAGCCCGGTCTTTCCTTTTGCGTCAGAAACCTGCAGCCGGAGCTGATCCCGGAACGGATTGGGGTAGAAGCTCGTGACCAGATCAGGTGCCGGGATCAACAGCTCATCCGAGCTTTCCACTCCGGAGACTTTGAGGCTGATATAAACCACGTTGTTGGCAGGGATATTCACCTTCACATAAACAGTGTTTTCACCTGTGGTATAATCCACCTGCTGGATCTGACCTCCGGTGGCAGTGTAGGTGTAGCCTCCGGAAGGCATGCGGAATTTGAGGAGCGCGTTCTCGAAGGCAATGGGCTGGTTGTTGCTCATGATCGCCATCACGCTGTCTGCAACTGCGCTATTGGAAGGATAATAATTCACATTGAAATTCGATCCGTTTGAACCCGCATAAATGGTGGTGAGGGGTTGCAGGGTGTCATCATCGACCCGGATGACGCGATATGCCCGGTTGCCGCTGCAGGTGCTTCTGGTGCGCAAGTTATAGGGATATGTGTAGATAGAGCCATAGTTGGAGTGGGTGTGGCCGCTGAGGGACATATCCAATCCCAGCCCGGTGAGGTTGAGCTGAGACTGAAAATCATAGTGTTGGAAGAGAACTTTGGTGCTTTGGGGGTGCAGACTCAGCTCGGTGTTGAGCCAGGTCAGTTGCTGCGCCGTGAAGCTTTCAGCGCCATAGATCATGTATCTCCAACTGTCATAATTATCATAGGCTTCCATGCCGATATAATGCACATTCCCATAGGTAAAACTGTAGTCCTGAGTGTGCAGTGGCCAGGATGTGCTCTCGTTATCCAACCATTTCCAGCCAAAATATCTCCACCAGTTGCGCCGGGAAGAGCCTTGCGGAGGTGGAGTGGAGTTCCATCCGCCCACGTCGTGGTTGCCTGCTGTCATAAAGACGGGCACTTGCAGTTCAGCCAGCAGGCGCTGCGCCCAGCCAAAGACATACATGTTGTTAAAGCCTTCCAATTCCCCTTCGTTCACCAGATCACCGGTCAGGAGCACGAATTCCGGATTGAGCAGATTGATGTCGTCGATCACTGCCCGGAGATCGTTTACAGCAGTAGAATCGGTGTTGTATCCGGTATCCGGATAGAAGATGTTGGAGGGCAGATGGGTGTCTGAAATATGAATGAAATAATAGCTGCTTTTGCGGGTGGGAATGATCTGGACTGCATTTTGGGTGAGGTCAGAGATCCCTCCGGAGGCAGTCACCCTCAGATCGTAAAGCTCATAGACCGGCACAGTGGGGATGAGGGCATTGACTTGCCAGCGGGATGGATTTGAAAGCAATTGAACCCCTGTGATCTGGAGGGGGATGGTCTTCTGTTTGTGGCTCAGAGCGGCAGTCCAACCGGTGGTGCCGGAGGGAGCCAGACAGATGATGGGCATGGTCTCCCCGGGGATATGAATGGCAGGGACGTTCAGGATCGGGGTCTGGATCACGGTGAGCGTGTCGCCCAAAGCATTATACGGCGAAGTTTGAGCCGCAAGGCACACGCCGGTAAGCACAAAGATCAGTCCCAGCCAATATTTGTTCATAGAGCAGCTAAGATTTGTTTGACCTGATTGATGGGCAGGGCAAAACCGAGGCCGACGTTACCTCCGTTTTCAGAGAAGATGAAGGTGTTGATCCCGATCACTTTACCGTTGATGTCGATCAACGGGCCTCCGCTGTTTCCGGGATTGATGGCGGCGTCTGTCTGGATCATGTTTTTGTAGGAACGGTTGTCATCTTTCATGGAAAAACTGCGCTTGAGAGCAGAGATAACTCCCACGGAGACAGTGGGGTTGGGGTCGTTCATCATATAGCCGTAGGGGTTTCCGATGGCTATCGCCCATTCACCGATCAGCAGTCCATCCGAATTTCCCAGCTCGGCGTAGGGCAGATTGTTGCCCTTGATCCGCAGTTTGGCGATATCGTGCAGATCATCCAGTCCTTCGATCTCCGCATCGAATTCGCTCTTATCAGGCAGCACCACTTTGATCTGGGTTGCGCCCTTGACCACGTGCGCGTTGGTGATGATGTAGCCTTTGGCAGAGTCATAGATCACGCCGGAGCCGAAGCTT
Source organism: Candidatus Cloacimonadota bacterium (assembly GCA_022711455.1). Classification (GTDB taxonomy): domain Bacteria; phylum Cloacimonadota; class Cloacimonadia; order Cloacimonadales; family Cloacimonadaceae; genus PHBP01. Next base: position 5,378 of record JAKLEY010000030.1, on the reverse strand, counting down.
TGGACCTGGCGTTGCATGGGCATGTCGAAAAATCCAAAGAAGGGGAAGCCAAAAGGATTGCCCTGGCGCACCACTTCGGTCTTGATCACATTGATGGAAACCACTGCTGCTTCAGCCTTGGAGACCGCTTCAGTGATGGAGTTCTGACGCAGGGCACTGTTGTTTTTATTGACACTGGATTCTTTGCTCTGAAAGATATTTTTCTTGCCGGCAAACTGATTTATCAGCACCATTGAGACTCCGGCATTCAGGACGAGGGTGACGATCATCATCACCAGAAATTTTCCGCTTTTCATGGACTGGGCTCCTATCTTAAAAAACGTTTGATGGCAAATTCAACCGCGGCAACGCTGACGGTGGTGTCAAAGCAAGGTCCCTTGGGTCTTTCGTTAAGCACGGAAAAGACCGGGAATCTCCAGCTGTCGCGCACTCCTTCCACCAGATCACGATGACAGGCAACTGCCACGATCACATCCGGATGATGATCCACGATCAGCTTGCGGGCAAGGGAACCGCCGGTTGCAACTGCTGTTTTCACCGGGTATTTGTTCAAGACCTGTTTAACGGTGGAGATGTCGCACTTGCCACACTCCGCGCATTCCGAGATATCTGAAGTGATGCGGATCTTGCATTCCGCGTTTTGCAGGCAGTGGGGCAGCAAAACCAGAATGGAAGGGTCTTTCAGCGGACTGTAATTACACATCACGATCTCGTTTGTAAAATTCAGGAACGACTCCTGGAAACCGGTTTTCTTGCGTAATAAAACCGAATTCAGGGTCTTGGCCAACGGATAATAGATATTGAACAGCATCCAGGCAGAAAACCTCTGCATCCGGGGCGGCTTGATCACGCTGTGGGTGGACATCAGCACCAGGATCCAATTGCTGACCATAAAGACCAGAACGATAAAGATCGTGGTGTAGAGCACTGTCTCCCAGGTGCCAAGACCGGTCTTGCCATAGCTGGCCAAAGCCATTCCGAAGAACAGGCCGACCAGGATCAGCAGGGTCAGACTGACGAAAACGGGGAATTTTATCACCGAAAAGTAGTAATCTTTCATTTTCACTTCCAGATTTTTGTGCCGGGCAAGGATCTCTGACCGAGCGTAAACGCCCAGGCGGACATGATCTTTTTCCCTGCAGGTTGAATCAAACTAACCAGGAGCTGATAGTCTCCCGTATTGATCGTAAATCCTGTGTTTTTAACAAGTTCTTGAATCGTTCCGGGCTCACCTGCAGATTTCTCTGTGCTCACGGAAGCCCGGATAAATTTTATGGGCTGATCCTCCAGATATTGGAAGGCTGCGGGGCTGGGAGCCAGGCTGCGAATGAGATTGACGATCGAAACAGCGCTCTGCTTCCAATTGATCAGCATATCCTGTTTCTCGATCTTATGGCAATAGCTGGCTATCGCTTCATCCTGCGGCTCCGGGATGATCTCCCGCTCTTGCAGGTTGTCCAGAAGCTCCATCAGCATGATCGCTGCCTCAGATGCCAGTCGGTCGTGCAATTCAGCATAGTTTTCGGATTCAGCAATGGGAAAGGCTTTTTGAGCCAGGATCGGACCGGCATCCATTCTCGCGCTCAAGCGGAAAATGCTGATCCCCGTAAAGCTGTCTCCGTTACGCAAGGCTTCCTGAATCGGGGATGCACCCCGGTATTTGGGGAGCAGGGAGGGGTGTAAATTGATCGCGCCCAGAGGAGCGGCATGACGCAAAGCCTTGCCCAGCATTCCACCATAAGAGGCAGTGATGATCAGATCAGGCTGCAGAGCACTGATCCTATCCACAAACTCAGGCGCGGAGATCTGCTCCGGACATTCCAAAGGCAGATTTAAATCACGAGCCAGAGCAGAAACAGGGCTGGGACAGAGCTTCAGATTTCTGCCGGCAGGTTTATCGGGCTGGCTGACCACCAGGGGGATCTGATAATCTTTGCGGGAAGCGAGTTCCAGCAGACTGGGGCATGCAAATTCTGATGTGCCCACAAAGATTATCTTTTTGATCCGCATGCTGGTCTTAATCCTGCTCTTCGTAAACCCGGATATTCACGCCATCAACTGTGCTCTTCTCGATCTCGCGCAGTTTGCGTTTCAGCTTCAGCTTGGTGAGGCTGTTGATCTTATCGATGAACAAGATCCCGTCCAGATGATCATATTCGTGTTGAAACACGATGGCGGGAAAGCCTGAAACCATCTCCCGGTGCTTGTTTCCTTCAATGTCATAGTATGAATAGGTGATGGATGAAGGACGGGTGACATCCGCATAGAGATCCGGAATGCTGATGCAGCCTTCTTCGTTGACGCTCTCTCCGGAAGATTCCTCGATCACCGGATTTATCATCACGCGGGGGTTTTTGCCCTTGTGATCACGCGTCCAGGTCGCATCCATCACAAAGATCCGCAGGTCCTTGCCCACCTGATTTGCAGCCAGACCCACTCCATCCCGTTCATACATGGTGTGAGTGAGGTCAGCCACAAAATCACGCAATTCGGCATCGAAAGTCTTCACTTCCTGCAGCTTGCGACGCAGGATCTCATCCCCCAGGATGCGGATCGGCAAGAGACGGGGTTTCATGATTTATGCCGCAGGGTTCTCAGAGCTTCTGAGGATGGTGGCAATGGCAGAGCGCTGGAAATCCACCCGGACTTTATTGGTCTCATCGATCTCTACAACCACAATGTCTTTGTCGGGCTTGATCGAGACCACTCGTCCGTAAATCCCGGAAACGGTAAGCACACGGTCATTCACCTGCAGGCTGGCAAGCATCTGCTGGGTTTCTTTTTGGCGTTTCTGTTGCGGACGGATCATCAGGAAATACATGATCAGCATCATGCCGCCAAAGAAGATCAGAGTTGTGTAGGGCGAGCCCTGTTTTGCAGCAGCCGGGGCAGCTTGTAGTAATATATTCAGCATTGTTTTCTCCTATAATCCAAAGAACTTTGGATATATCTTTAGTAGTATTTGTAAAAGTATCATGGTATAAACGCCTGCCAGGAGGTCATCGATCACCACACCCCAGCCTGCGGGAAGGCTCTGAGATTGCTTCACAGGCCAGGGCTTGGCTATGTCAAAAACCCGAAACAGGACAAAGGCATAGACACCAACCAACCAATTGTGCGGCATCCAGATCACACAGAGCAGATAGCCTGCAACTTCATCGATCACGATCGAGCCGGCATCATGACCAAGAGTCTTCTCTGCCTTTGTGGAGATCAAAGCAGCAAGGACGCTGAAACCCAGCAATCCCGCAGCATACCAGAGCAAACCTGTGCCGCTGAACAGCCAGCCCGGCAAGAGCAAATATATCCCCAGAGCTGCCAGAGAACCAAAGGTTCCCGGCATGAACGGAATGAAACCTATCCCTGCCACGGAAGCCAAAAAGGTGAAAAGATTAAGCTTTGATCTCATCAGGGAGTGATCTGGACATAGCTTTCTTCGAGCAATTGCTGCATCCATTTGGCGTAGGCCTCGATCTGTTTTTGGTTAAAAATGTAATCATAGATCTGGTCTTTGACTTCCTCAAAGCTCAGAATGCGGGCAGGAATCTCTTCCAGCCTGGAAAATAGATAGAGCATGCCTTCACTGCTGAGGACGGGGGTCAGCTGCCCCACGGGACTACTCATGATGGCTTCGCGGAAAAGCTCCGGAACGTCTGCTTCGGTCACTTCTCCGATCACGCCACCGGTGGAATCCGCTTCGGGATCGTCTGAATACAAGCGGGCAAGATCTTCAAAAGTTTTGCTGCCGGTCTCGTAGAGCGACCTGATCTGCTCCATCAGATTCCGCACGCTGAGTGAATCAGCCGCTCCGGGTGATACTGTCTTGAGAATATGACGGGCTCTGATCTCATCACCCTTGATCTCTTCGACTTTGATGATGTGATAACCAAATTCCGTTTTTACCACGTTGCTGATCTCTCCGGGACTCAGCGCAAAGGCTGCTTCTTCAAATGGTTTGACCATCTGTCCCCGTTTGAAGAAACCCAGATCACCACCCTGACTTTTGGAGGGACAATCACTCTGCTCGGCAGCCAAAGTTGCAAAATCCGCGCCCTCTCTTAATTGCTGGTGGATGGCTTTGATCGCCAGCAATTGAGCATTGTCCGTCTCTTCTCCGGCTTTGATCTCCTTAAGGATCATCCCCAGTTTCCAGGTGACCGGTTTGATCGCCATGGTGTCTTTACTGGCATTGTAAAAACTCAGCAAGTCATTGTCTTCTATCTTGATGCGTGAGGATACATAGCGATCGATCAGCATTTCGGACAGCGCGTTGTCCGTGATCATTTCGATATAGTAATCCAGCAGGTCGTTGCGGGTCAGCTTCATTTTTGCCAGATCAGTGTTGAAAGCTGTTTCAGAAGGATATTTGGCGATCAGCTGGCTCAGATAGCGCTCCGCATAACTTTTGATCCGCTCACTGTCGACCTTGAGATCGACGTCTTTGGCTTTTTGGACCAGTAGTTTTTGCTCCACCATCTGCTGCAGGACTTCGATCGGCTGGATGTCTTTCATGGATTGGTCGGAGCTCTTTATCTGGAGCATCTGTTTTTGCAGATCACTCCTCAGAATGATGTCGGAGCCTACTTTGGCCACAATTTTGTCGATAACTTCAGCGGACATCATTGCCACGCAGAAGATCAGCAGACAGCTTATCGCGAGTTTCTTCATATCTTCTTCCTAATAATAATAAATGTCAGAGGTCTTGGTTTTCAGGTCTTTAAGCAGTTCACGGTAGACTTCGGATTCCCGTTCCGCTATGATCCTCCGCCGGATCAGATCCCGATAGTCTTCGAAATTGGCCTCGGAATCTCCGGTTCGCTCTTCGATTATGCGAAAAACATACCAGTTTGAGCCCTGATTTAAAATCGAGACCTGTTTGGGAGCCAGACCCTTGCAGGCATTCCACCAGCTGGAATCAGCTCCCGCCTTGGATACAAAGCCCATCATCCCCCGGTTGTCCTTTAGCTTTTCCAGAGACCTGGTCTGCACAGCTTCATCAAAATCCAGCCCGGCAGCGATCGAAGCGGCAAGCTTTTGAGCCGAGCTTTGATCCAGCTGCAGGATCCGTTGCACCGAGTAATCCACCAGCACACTGTCAAAATCTGCCCTGTGGATCCGGAAATAATTGAATAGCTCGTCTTCCGAAACCTTGATGTTATCAAGCTTGCGGGAGATCAGCGCGTTTGCCTTCACTTTCTTGACGGCATATTCCATTCTGGCTTTGAGAGCTGTGCTGGCAGAGAGCTTTTCCTCGTCAGCAGCCTGAGCCAGCAGAGTCAGATTCACCCAGTCTTCCACAAATTGCTTTTTGGTGGCAGCGTCCAGCTCTTTATATTCATCCGGACTAAACAAGGATTTGAAGGCAGCTTCGGTCAATT
>JAKLEY010000003.1 GCA_022711455.1 Candidatus Cloacimonadota bacterium | reverse complement strand
CGTTGAGGAGTGAACAATTCACCCTCCACATAGCCCTGCATTTCCAGGATGCGCTGTCCGCGAGTGGCTTCGCTGCGCAGAAAATGGAGCGCTGCCACATCCTCATAGTCAAAATTGAAGGTGACCACATCACGCATAGCCATACTGGTCATGGTAAGACCACTCATGATCCCGATAACAGCCAGTAGCAGAGCGACCGAGATATTACCCCGTTGAGATGTCAACAAGTGAAACACTGATCCTCCCCTTGCAGGTGATTTACTCATAAGTTCCTCGCGATCTGCGTCTTAAAACTCACAGATTTATACTTGTCGTTGGTGACCTTGATGCGGGCTGATAGTTCGACTCTAACCGCATACAATTCGTCGCCGGTATTCTCTTTGTAGATCCTGAAATTCGTGATCTGGATCTGATCCAGCTTCTCTTGTTTGGGGAAGAGATAGAGCGGAGAGGCAACCTGCACACCCTTGTAAACATAGTTTACACGCACTGCCCTGCCATCATAATAATATTGGGCTTTGTCAATCGATTGGGCGGAAGTTATGATCGGGGGCGTACATTCGATTCCGCTTCCGGAAAGGCTGCCGAAGATCGCGCCCATGAGTTTGAGCTTTTTGGCATTGGCAACGCCGTAGTATTGAACGTCCTGGTTGGTGCCAACAGGAACACCCATTTTAATGGTATTGATGCAGTTCAGCGCATCAGCCTGCAGTTCCACCCAGGTGTTTAGCGAGCGATATTTGCTAAAGAAGACGCTGAGCCCTACGGCAGAGACCAGGATCAGCAATCCTGAGATACTCAGGACCGTGATCAATTCGATCAGTGTTACTCCGGATTGGTTGGACAGGGTCCGTTTGAGGCAATTCATCTTCTTCATTTGTAATAATCTTCCCGCACTGAGATCGAGCGCACTTTTTTGGATTGGGGATCCACCCAGCTGACTGTAACCACAAGGTAGTTGAAATTCAACAAACGTCCTCCGGCAAGCTCGGAACCACGGCTGATATCCATGGTCATCCTGCCGGGCAGGGCTTTTCCCTTACCCAGATAATCAATCACTACGTCCTTACCGCTGAAAGGGCGAAAGTTCTTGGTCTGGACGTAATAAAAATGCTGCATTTCCAGCTCCCCGGAAGCCAGTAAAGTTGCCACGCGACCTCTGTAGTTTTGCGTGACCTGATTTTCAGCGTACATGATACCAGTATAAATGGTAACAATGATGCCGACGATCACGAGGGTCGTCAGCAATGCTTCGATCAGCGTAAAACCCTTTTGGGATCTGACGATGCCACTCAATTGGCTTCCGGAAGATGCAGAAAAGTGCCTTATTTCGATGGATTTATCCATGCCTAAAATCCAGCTCCTGAAGCGAACATTTTAGGATTCTCGGCGACTTCTTCGGCTATGGTGCGTTCCACATGGTTGTTCATCACAAGGTTGTACAGCGATTGGTCTCTGGTCTGCATGCCTTCCTTGGTGCTGGCCTGGATGATCGAGGGCAGCTGATAGGTCTTTTCCTCACGGATGAGGTTGCGGACCGCAGCATTGGCGATCATGATCTCAACAGCCGGAACCCGGCCCTTGCCGTCTTTGGTGGGCAGCAATGTTTGTGAGATCACGGCTTCCAGGGATTCAGACAGCATGGAACGAACCTGCTGTTGCTGTTCCTTGGGGAACATATCAATGATACGATCGATGGATTTGGTACAGCTTCCGGTGTGCAGCGTGGCAAAGACCAGGTGACCGGTCTCGGCAGCTGTCAACGCCAGTGACACCGTCTCCAGATCACGCATTTCACCCACCAGAATGACGTCCGGATCTTCACGCAGCGCGCTGCGCAGAGCGGCAGTAAAGCTCCAGGTGTCATGCCCCAGCTCGCGCTGGTTGATGAGGCTGTTCTTACTGCGGTGGACAAATTCGATGGGGTCTTCAACCGTGATGATGTGACAGAAGCGGTTGTCGTTGATACTATCGATCATAGTGGCCAAAGTGGTGGATTTACCACTACCGGTGGGACCGGTGACCAGAATGAGCCCTTTCTCTTTGGTGGTGAGCCGTTTGAGAATTTCCGGCAACTTCAGTTCATCATAGGTCTTGATCTCGTTGGGGATCACACGGAAAGCCGCGGAGATACCATTGATCTGATGAAACGCGTTCACACGGAAACGGACGTCATTGCTGAGCTTGGTCGAGAAGTCGATCTCGAGATTCTTTTTGAACATTTCCTGTTGCACTTCATTCATCACTCCATAAACCAGAGATTCGATCTCTTCGATGGAGAGGATGGGAAGATTCAGGCGTTTCATTTTGCCGTTGACTCGCACCATGGGGTGCGAGCCAGCAGCTATGTGCAAGTCTGATGCACCCGCTTCAGCTGTGAAGCGGAGTAATTCATGAATAGTCAATTTTCCGTCCTCCGGTTAGTCGGTCTCGACGCCTCCGCTCTCGGGGTCTGTCCATTGGTCGACGCCATAGCCATGGAATTTAGCTTCTGTGATGTCATACCACACCTGCTTGCCTTCGCCGCCGGCGAAATCCTGGGTGGAAGTGGCTATGATCTTTTTCGGGGGGTTGCCGACAACTTCGAATTTCCAGTTTTTGGTGGTGCTTTCACCCAACTTGGCATCTTTTTGAGCCAGGTCAAGGCTGTAACCGTCGGTGGAACCATTGGTCTGCAAATAGACGTCATAGGCTTTACGAATGGTGCTGATAGCGGTTTGCGCTTCAGTGGAACGGGATTTTTCGACATAACGAAGATAGCGAGGCACGGCCAAAGCTGCCAGAATGGCAACGATGATCACCACCACCAATATTTCGATAAGGGTAAATCCCTTTTGGTTCTTCAGTTTACTGAGCATTTTTTTCCTCCTGGGGAAGTGTTTTTTTAGTTAGCTTTGTATAATGCACGATGCGTGCCAAAGCTGGGGAGAATATCTCCACAAGGCTCTTTGGCACGCTTATAAACGTTGAAATAAACGAACTTTGCGACATTCAAAATTTATTTGGGAAAGCCGCGCTGATCCCAAATTCCCCTAATCGTGTTTCCGGATGATCTCCATCGGCCTGGCAATATAGCTGGTATGCAGCAATTTGTGTGCCTTGGCTGAAAGGGGTTTATCCAGATATTCCTTATATAACTTCTGAATCGAAGGGTTGTTGTGCGATTCACGGTGCTGCATGCCTTCATCTTCCTTATAAAGACCCTTGGCGCGTGCCAGTCTGATCCTGTTTGTGGAACGGTAGGGCTGGCCTCCTCCTCCCACGCAGCCACCCCGGCATGCCATCACTTCGATGAAGTGATAGGGTGGTTCGGCTCCGGCTTCCCTGGCTTTGCGGACCTGGTTCATGACCTTGACCACGTTGCCCAGTCCGGAGGCCACGGCAATCCTGATCTCATGTCCTTCAATATTGATGGAGCCTGTTTTGATGCCACGGTAACCGCGCACAAAGTCGATCCTGGGATTGGGCAGTTCTTTGCCGGTCACAAGGAAGTAAGCAGTGCGCAGAGCTGCTTCCATCACACCCCCGGTTGCTCCGAAGATGGTGCCTGCTCCGGAGTATTCGCCCAGCGGATTATCGGCACCGGATTCTTCCAGATGAGCCAGATCGATGCCTCTGGTCTTGAGCATGCGAGCCAGTTCCCGGGTGGTGATAGTGACGTTCACGTCCTGTTTTCCGGAGGCATACATGTCTTTCATACGCTCGATCTCGTATTTCTTGGCAGTGCAGGGCATCACGCTGACCAAAAAGATATTGTCCGGATCGAGCTTCATCTTCTCTGCCCAGAAGGTTTTAACCATGGTTCCCACCATTTGGTGCGGAGATTTGGCACTCGAGAAGAAGGGGATCAGATCGGAATGGAATTTCTCCAGAAAATCCACCCAGGAAGGACAGCAGGTGGTGATCAGCGGGAATTTCTCCGGTTCGGAAGTAAAGCGTTTGACAAATTCCGAGGCTTCTGCCATGATAGTGAGATCGGCTCCGAAATTGGTGTCGAACACATATTTGAAGCCCAGTTCACGCAGGGCCGTATACATCTTTCCGCTTACGTTGGTGCCCGGTTTGAGCCCAAACTCCTCTCCCAAAGCCACCCGCACCGCAGGGGCTTCCTGAGCCACCAGCACCAGATCCGGATCGTCCAGAGCTTCCCAAACCGCATCGCTGTCGTCATTTTCATAGATCGCCGCAACCGGGCAATAGGAAGAGCACTGACCGCATTTGACGCATTCGGAGGTCTCCAGCGGACGCTCAAAGGTCGGACCCACATAGGTGTCGAACCCACGGTTGGAATTCTCCAGCGCGTGCACGTCCTGGATCTCGTTGCACACGTAGGTGCAGCGTCCGCAATTGATGCAATAGCTTTGATCCAGAGTGATGGAGGGGGAAGATTCGTCTCTGGGTTTATATTTCTTACGAAGTTTCTTCAGTCCGAAATGCCGGATCGCCAGTTCCTTGGCCAGATCCTGAAGCTCACAACGACCGTTTTTGATACACTCCGGACAGTTGTTGGGGTGGGTGGAAAGGATGATCTCCGTGGCTGCACGGCGCATATCAAGCAGCTGTTTGCTTTTGGTTTTGATCTGCATACCTTCCTCACAGGGGGTGGTGCAGGAGCGGATGATGCGGCCGTTGATCTCGACCACGCAAACCCCGCAATTACCAAAGGCAGGAAGATCCTCGTGATAACAAAGATGGGGAACGTGATATCCGGCTTTGGCGCAGGCATGCAAGACCTTGGTATCCTTGGCAACTACAGTCGCCTTACCGTTTACATAAACTGTGATCATGTACGTCTCCTTGGGCGTATTTATGAGAATTGCAAGGATTTTATAATATGGATATGATGTCAAGATATTTGCTTGAACGGTTGTACAGGCGCTCGCAGCAGCGCCTGTTTCAGGTAGGTTCGGATGCCGATCCGAACCTACCGTAGAGCAGCATGCCGATGCTGCTGAGATCAATACCATCAGCTCAGCCATCGAATTGCGGTATAAACCGAGTGGAGAAAATATCTTAGCTATCTTCTCAAGGTTGATTAGCTTTGCGTGGGCTGAAGTCGAGGACGCGGTTCAAATCTTCAGTGCGATTACAAGTTTAAATACAGCAGATAGATTCCAGCGTCTTACAAGTCTTGTTAACGCGTCCACAACTCCAGCGACCCCAATGCGTAGCCGTCGCATCAGCATGCGGCACTACGCCTCTGCTGATCATATCGCTGTCATATCGGTATCATACCGCTTGCTAACCGCTTTCAAACCGCTTCAGCAAGGGGGATGACAGGGAGAAGGCAGGGGAGTGACAGCTGGTGTTCAGAGCAGTGGTCAGCAGAGGGGCAGTAGAGAGTTAGATAGTGCATGAGTCCTGCCCGCAGTGGAGTACGCGGAAACGCTGCTTAATTCTTAATTATTAATTATTAATTATTAATTCAACAGGGTATTGTTTAGTCACCTGCCTGATCATGGCATCGAGGATGAGTTCATTGGTTTGGATCAGGTTCCGGGGTTCAAAGCCGAGGTATTTTTGCCATTGCCCGCTGATATAATCATGCGAGACAACGCGATAGTCCTGTTTGGGATCCATGATGACGTGGCCCAGATCGAGCTCGGAATCACGGTGATGATGCCCTTCGTGATCCATGGCCTTGCAATAATGATGGATCCAGCCCGCGGCACTGGTGGTGCAGATGTCGTAGGGTTTGGTGACGCGGTGCTCTTCGTTGAGCTCAAAGAATCTGATAATATCCTCTCCGCTGGCTGTGAAGATCACCACGTTGTTGTTGAAGGGCAGCATCTCCTGCATGTCACGCAGGCTGATCTCCCCGGCTTTGAGGTTTTTGCGGAAGCCGCCGTTGTTGACAATGGCCAGATCGGGTTTGTATTTTGCCTGATATTCCGCTTTTAAAGCTCTCGCCATCCAGATCGAGAGGGGAGTTTCGGTGAATTTATCGGGCATCCAGTCCTCGGGAATTTTGGCTATCACTGTGTCCAGACGGGCTGTGATCCCTTTTTCCTGAGATTCCACAAAACTCGCTAGCTTACTGGAATATCCCTCCGGTGCAGAAGTCAGCTGGATCAGTCGGTTTTGCGCTCTGCTGATGCGGTCGTTTTCCACTTCCAGATCAAGGGAACCCAGCAGAGCCAGACGGGAAGCAGCCTGACAGATATAGATGCCGTTCACCAAAAGAGGTTGGGGCAGCCAATCGTGGGAGTGTCCCCCGATTATGAGATCGACTCTGCTATCCAGCTGAGTGGCAAGCAGGCTGTCTGCCTCCCTGCCCAGATGGGAGAGGATGACGATCAGGTCTGTGGCACCGTCCAGCTTGTCCAAATGGGCTTCCAGAGCTGTTTTGTAATCGAGAATATCCAGTCCTGCCACGTTTGAGATGGACACTTTTTCAGGCAGTTCGGTGAGGGTGAGCCCCAGGATCCCGACCTTTAAGGAATCCAGTTTGATGATCTGGTAAGGCTTGTCTCCAAAGCTTTTACCGGTCTTTTTATCCAACAGGTTTGTGGAGATAAAGGGGTATTTGGCGCGTTTCATCAATCGCTTGAGATTGGCGGGTTTCTGGTCAAATTCGTGGTTGCCAAAGGTGGATGCATCGAGCTTCAGTTTGTTAAAGACCTCGATCACAGCTCCCCCGGTCGCGCCCTTATAAACTTCTGCGGCAAAAGCAGTTCCGGTCTGCTGATCCCCGGCGTCCAGATAGAGGCTGCGTCGCGCTTGCTTGCGGCTTTGATTCAGGTGGTATTCCAGAGCAGGATATCCTCCCAGGAGGACAGGACCCTGTTCGCTGTCATATTTCAGGGGCAGGGAAGCACCGTGAGTGTCATTTGTATAGTGGATCCGGAGCGGGATCGCGGAAAGGCTGAGCAGAGCCAGCGACGCAAACAACAGGAAAGCAAATTTCTTCATAAAGCCTCAATACGTGCAAGGTCAGAGGGAGTATCGATCCCCAAGCCCTGATAAGTGGTTTGAACCATTAAAATGGGAATGCCATTCTCCAAAGCCCGCAGCTGCTCCAGCTTCTCGATCTTTTCGAGCCTGGAGACCGGGATGCGCACAAATTGCTGCAGAGTATCCAGGCGATAGGCATAAACACCAATGTGACGGTAGTATGTGACTCCGGGCAGCTTATCCCGATTGAAGGGAATGCCCGAGCGGGAGAAGTAGATGGCATATCCGTCTTTTCCGGTTATCACCTTGACGGTGTTGGGATCGTCAAGCATCTCCGGATCGGTGATGACAGTCATCAGGGATCCCATTGCCGCGTTCGATTTCTGCATTTGTTTGAGCAGAGCGGAGATAGTTTTGCTGTCGATCAGAGGTTCATCCCCCTGCACGTTGAGGATGAGGGTCTCAGGGGCGAAAGTCTGACCCAGTTTTGCCAGAGCTTCAGCGATCCGATCGGTGCCGCTCTGGTGGCGTTTCGAGGTCATAATTGCCTTTCCGCCAAAGCATTCCACAGCCTTCATGATACGTTTGTCGTCTGTGGCAACGTAGACCGCGGATAAAAGTCTGGATTCCAGACAGCGTTCACAGACGTGCTGAATGACGGGTTTCCCATGCAGCAGAGCCAGGGGTTTTCCGGGGAAACGGGTGGAGGCAAAACGGGCAGGAATAATGGCGATCATTTGTGAACTCCTTGTTTGCGCAACCAGATCAGCAGGGCTGTGGTGTCCGTGTAATTCACCCCCGGGATGCGCATGGCCTGGGCAATGGTGGAGGGTTGGATTTTTGCCAGTTTTTCGCGTGCTTCCCAGGCAATGGTCTCGATTTTCAGGTAATCCAGATCAGGGGGCAGGATCATGTCTTCCTGGCTTTTATGCCTTTCCAGTTCTTCGGAGGCACGTTTGAGATAACCCTCGTATTTTATTTCCAGTTCCAGACGCCGGGCGATGTCATCATTCAGGTCTGAGGGACGCTGATAGCCATACTGTTCCAGGTTTTGAAAGCTGATCTCAGGGCGTTTGAGCAGACTGGCATATTTGACAGGTTCTTTCAGCCCGGGATGCACCCTGCACTTTTCAGTCTGTAAGCTTTGCAGTTCCCGCTGCTTGATCTCCAGCATCTTTGAAAAGCGTTGCCAGCGCTGCTCTGAGACCAATCCCAGCTTGTATCCGAGAGGCAGCAAGCGTTCGTCAGCGTTATCCTGACGCAACAGCAAACGGTGTTCCGCGCGGGAGGTAAACATGCGATAAGGTTCATTGGTGCCGCAGGTTACGAGGTCGTCGATCAGGACTCCGGCGTAAGCTTCGCTGCGGGAGAGCACGAGGCTGTTTCCATCTAAAGAGAGCACCGCATTGATCCCTGCCAGCAGACCCTGGGCGGCAGCTTCCTCATATCCGGAAGAGCCGTTGATCTGCCCTGCCAGGAAGAGCCCCTTGATCTTTTTAGTCTCCAGGGTGGGCAGGATCTCTTCCGGAGAGATATAATCGTATTCAATGGCATAAGCATAACGCATCACACTGGCATTTTGCAGCCCCGGAATGCTGTGCATGATTTCTTCCTGCACCCTGGCCGGAAGACTGGTGGAGACTCCGTTAACGTAGGCTTCATGGGTGTCGCAGCCTTCGGGTTCAATGAAGACCTGGTGGCTTTCCCGGCTGGGAAATTTGACGATCTTATCTTCTATGGAGGGGCAATATCGGGGTCCGATCCCTTCGATCATGCCTGAATAGAGAGCTGAGAGCCCCAGATTGCGGCCGATGATCTCGTGAGTGACGGGTCCGGTGTGGGTAATATAGCAAGAGACCTTGTTTTGTAAGCTGATGTCTCTATAGTAAGAAAAGCCTTCGGGATCGGCATCTCCGGCTTGTTCCTCGAGTTGCCGGAAATCCAAAGAACGCAGGTCCACTCTGGGAGGAGTTCCGGTCTTAAATCTGCCCAGCCTGAATCCATAGTCTTTTAAGGAACCGGAAAGCTCATCGGAAGAAGGTTCTCCGCTGCGTCCTCCGCTATAGTGGACATTACCCACATGGATGATTCCGTTCAGAAATGTTCCCGAAGCTATGATCACACGCGGAGCGTGGTATTCTCGTCCAAGCTGACTGCGCACTCCCCTCACGGTATTATCCTGCACTATCAGGGCAGAGATATTGGCTTCGATGATCCTGAGATTTGGGGTTTCTTCCAGATGCGAGCGCATGATCCGGCTGTAAAGCGCGCGGTCGTTTTGAGCCCGGGGAGCCCAGACCGCGGGTCCTTTAGCACGGTTCAGCATGCGGTAATGAATTCCGGAAAGATCAGCCACCCAGCCCATTTGCCCACCCAAGGCATCGATCTCTCTTGCCAAATGGCCTTTGGCAGGGCCTCCGATCGAGGGATTGCAGCTCATGCGGCCGATGGCTTCCAGCTTGATCGTAAAGATCAAAACCCGGGCCCCCAGATTGGCTGCAGCCATGGCTGCTTCACAGCCGGCATGACCCGCTCCGATCACGATCAGATCAAAATGCATGTTTAGGCTTGGCAGCGCTGATACATCCATTCCAAAAGAGGTTCAAACCCGGTGTTGTTGAGGGCGGAAACCGGGAAAATAGGAACGGAGCCCAGACCCAGGTCTTTGGCCAGGACCTGAGCTGTTTTCTGGATCTTGGTCTTGGGGATCTTATCACTTTTCGTGGCAACAATACAGTGATCAATTTTGCGCAGACGCAGCATTTCCAGCATCAAAAGGTCTTTCTTGTCCGCGGGATGACGGATATCGGCAAGCAGGATCATGCTGCGCAGTTGAGACCGCTGTTCCAGATATTTGGTGACCATCTTGCGCCACTTTTCCTGTTCCGAGAGGCTCACTTCCGCAAAACCGTAGCCGGGGAGGTCAGTGAATTGCATAAAGCCCTGAGTCTCCTGCTCATCTACCTTATAGCGCACCAAAAAGAAATTGAGCAATCTGGTCTTGCCGGGGGTTGAAGAAGTCTTTGCCAGACCGTGGTGATTGGTGAGCAGATTGATCAGAGTGGATTTTCCGACGTTGGATTTGCCGGCAAAGGCGAACTCGGGATAGGCCGAAGCAGGATAATCCGCGGGCTCGACCGCACTCTTCACATAGAAGGATTCGACCAGCCTAATCACGGGTGTAGATGACGGACGACTTTTCTGATTCATAGATCTCCACCTCATTCACGGAAGCGCCGGGCTTGCTGATCGCCCTGCTCATTTGTTCAAATATGTAGCGTGCCAGGTTTTCGGAAGTCGGATTGATCCCGGCCAGAGCAGGGACATCGTTCAAATAGGCGTGATCCAGCTCGTCCAGGACTCCTGCCAGAGCGGTCTTGATCACCTTGTAATCCAACGCCAGCCCGATCTCATCGAGTTCACGGCAGTTTATCGAGATCCGGATCTTATAGTTATGCCCGTGCAGGTTCTGACATGCTCCGTCATAGCCAAGCAGACGGTGCGCGGCAGAGAAGCTGTCCGTTACGTTCAGTTTATACATGATCGATTCCTTAGAAGTATTTTTTGCGAATGAAGATAAAGACGATCATGAGCGACATCAGAGCCGCAAAACCGATCACCATGGCAAAAGCCCAGGGACGCTCCTGAAAGGGAAGATGGACGTTCATGCCATAGATGCTGGCGATCAGAGTGGGCAGCGAGATAATGATCGTGATCGAGGTGAGAAATTTCATCACTACATTCAGATTGTTTGAGATGATCGAGGCAAAGGCATCCATCATTCCGCTGAGGATGCTGCTGTAGATATTGGCCATTTCGATGGCCTGCTTATTTTCAATGATCGCGTCCTCGATCATGTCCTCTGCGTCAGGATCGTTTTGCAACCAGCGGGAACGTTGCATCCGTTCCAGAATGATCTCGTTGGTCTTGAGCGAAGTGTTGAAATAGACCAGGGATTTTTCCAGACGCAGGAGCCGGATCAGTTCCTTATTCCGCATCGCCTGATGCAATTCGTTCTCGATTCTGGTGGTGCGGCGGTTGATCTCCTTGAGGAATTTGAGGTAGTAGGTGGCATTGCGCAGGTTGATATGCAGGATGAAGCTCTGCTGAGTGATATTGAAAGGGCGGTGTTTGCAATCCAGATACAGGGTGAGCACCTCGTTTTCATAAAACGAGATGGTGATGATCTTATCGGGGATGGCTATGATGCCAAGAGGCGAAGTTGCGAAAGGAACCGTGGCAGTTCTGTGCTTGTAATACATCGGCACCCGCAGGATGATCAGCACCGCTCCGTCCTCGGTTTCCATCCGGGCATTTTCGTCTGTATCTTCCAGATCTTCAATAAAATCCGCAGGGAGTTCGTAACGCTTGACCATCTCCGCCACTTCTTCATCCGTGGGGTTCTGGAGATGTATCCAAAAAGCTTCATCCATGGACAGTGACGGCACGAAGCGCTGGTTTGAGACGCTGTATAGCTGTATCATAGTGAGCTCCCTTATAGATTATTTTTAGTTTGGCGTCATTATTTTACCACCCTAAAATTGTGGCAATGAAAAAGTGAGACTTGGCAGAAACCTGCATTTTGCCTGATCAGCTCAGAACCCGTACATGACAGGCATCTGATTTATAATCAGTGAGTTATGGCAGCACCCGCAATAATTCCCGGCTCTTGATCCAACCGCTGATCCCGCCCGGAAGATTGACCCGGCACCAGTCTCCCTTGGTTTCAGCTATCTCCACGATCAGGCTTTGGTGCAGAATCCGGGTGCTGTTCAGGCTTGCATCAGGCTCGGGATATAAAGGCGCCGCGGATGCCTGCACTACCGCCTTGTGATTGTATTGCAGACGATAGGTCTTGCCACCCAAAGCAATAATCACTCCGCACAGCAGGATCAGAGTTATCGTGGTCAGCAAGACCGGCAGACCGCGTTCACGATCTCGCGGGTAGTGCAGCAACCAATGGGTTGAAACCGCGGTCAACAGAAGCATCAGAAGCAGAGCCAAAGCGAGGCGGTTGAGGTTGAACCAGTGATACACGCTCAAGAGCAGATTGCCCACAAATTGGCGCCTGGGATAGAGCTCCCGGTCCGGGGACAGGCTGATCAGATATTCCAGATTATGTCTGGCGTCACGATGAGCAGAGTTCAGATTCAAAGCCCTCAGGAAATATAGAACAGCTTTGCTTTCGTCACCCAGACGGGCGTGGCAAACCCCCAGGTTGTAATACAGATCCGGAGCCTTGATCCCTGCTTGCTCCTGTTTGCTTAAGTCTTCCAAAGTTTTCCGGTAGTCAGTGACGCTCACTTCCGCCCGGATCAAGCTGCAGGCGAGGATGAGGATGCAAGAGAAGATGATATGGATCTTCATGATTTTTTAGCTCCGCGTTCCAGGCTATTGAAGGCACGGACGATCTCCTGCAGAGTCTGCAGATCCTGGCTGAGAGCGGAAGCATCTGCTCCTCCGGGCATGAATCTGGCTTGACCGCAGCGTGTGATGAATTCACTTAGTCTGCCGATCTCCTCGGCCGGGATCTCAAAATTTGCAAGCTGCTCCAGCTTCTCAGGGGTTGAGAGCCGGTTTGAAAGCTTGAATTTCTCTGCCATGTATGCCATCAGACCCTGTTCTGCAAGCACGTAAAACTCCGGTAAAAGACTCTCGGCAGCCTGCCTGGCTTCTTTGAAATAGCGGTTTAGCACCCGCTCGGCCCTGATGCGTGAGAACCGCACCGGATCCTTGAAGCGCAGGCTGTTTTCCCATGCAAGGAAGGCTGAAAATCCCACCGCGGCAAGAATGAGAGAAATAAGCAGCCAAAACCACAGGCTGAAAAGATATAAATGGTAGTTCCGGTAGACCTTGAGTGGCCGCAGCGCCCTCAGTTCCTGAGGATCCTCTCTGGACAGGAGATCAGAAAAATAGGAAAGCACGTTGGCAGGCTTCACGGTGATGGTGGTTTTGGGAGCCTCGAAGCTGCGATAGACACCGCTGCTGCTGTCAAACCAGCTGAATCTGAACTCTGGAAGGCGCAGCTCTCCTGAGCGCTGAGGCAAGAGCGTGTACACAATGGTCCGGGTGCCGTCCACTCCTCCGTTCACGGCATCCGTGATCACGGGCTTGGAAGCTCTGAAATCCTGGTTCTCAGGCATGGAAAGGGCCGTAAACTGATGGAAATTCCCCCTGCCCTGAACTATCAGTTTATAGCTTACCGCGTCTCCCAAACTGAGAGTTTTGGGGCTGACCTGCTGAGTTACGGAAAATCTCCCCACCGCTCCCGTGAAGGAAGGAGGTGCTCCTGACTGGGGCAAAGCAAGCACTTGAATGAAGCTATCGGAGGAACGCAGCGACCGGCTTTGATAACCATAATCGTAGACTCTGGCAGAGCCGGTCAATCCGGGAACCTGGATCCTGCCCACGCTGTTTGGCACCACCGATAGTTGTTTGATCAAGGCTCGCAGATAAGACCTGCCATTGTAGGTTGCGCGGCTATAGTCCAACTGTGAGGGCTGATGATAGACGGACTTCCCGTAGCCGCTAAAATCTTCTTCATCCTCCAGCTGAAAAGAACCCAGGCTCTGAGTGCTGTACAGATAGTAGGAAACTATCACCGGCTCACCCAGATAGACCGAGGACCGATCCGGAACGCTGAGCAGCATCACCTCTCCCAAAGGACGATAAGCCTCGGTGGGATCCGGAACCCACCGGAGCGGATCCACAGGGGCCGGAGGTGCTGATGGTCCCGGAGCTGTGGTTCCGGGAGGAGCATCGATCACTTCGATGTTGAAAGCAGGGGTTTTGTGAATTTTGGAACCAATGCTTACCGATTGCACCGGAATCGTGAAGATCCCGGGTTTGGAAGGGATATAGACGTAAATGAACTCACGGCTGTATTGTGCTGTGCGTTGCAATCCGGACAGGCTGACTCCGGAAGAACTTCTGGTCATCATGTTTCTAAAGATCAGACCCTTGGCCACAGGGGGATCAGGATCGTCCAGACGGATCGGGGCATCGGAAGAAACTTTGATCGTGTATTGCAGTTCTTCATGCATGGTGAGCTTCATTTTGTTCACGGAAGCGTTCACTTTCCAGCTTGCCGCGGAAACTGAGATCAGGAAAAGACCGAAGAACATGCAAAGAAACGAGCGCTTCATGGTCTACCACCAATTCCTTGGTTTACGTTGACGGGGAGCTCGATCCTGCTGACGATCCAGTGTCTCACGCTGGTCGAGGGCTCCCAGAATATTGTTATAATCGGCTTTGTCGTCTTTCTTTTGTTCGGGTTGATCCTGCGGCTGGGGCTGAGGCTGAGGTTTTGGCTGTTCTTCCTTGAGTTTTCTCAAGGTCAGCTCATAATTTGCCTTGGCATCATAATCCTCAGGATTCTGCAGGATCGCCTGTTTAAAGTGCTTCAAGGCTGTCTTGAAGTCATTCTGTTTAAAGCTGGTGTTGCCCAGATCATAGTTTAATCCATGATCTCCCTTGCGATCAGGCTCAATGCTTTGCAGCGCGGAGTTTGCTTCGGGAAACTTGCCTTCCTTATACAGAGATTTTGCTTCGTTATGGGCTGCGATCCGGTCTTTTGCATTCTGCTCCCGCAGGCGTTGATAGATCCCGGTGGACCGGTTAAATCTCCCTGCTTTGTAATGCATTGCGGCAACACTGCTCCGCAACAACTCCGGGGCAAAGATGAATTCCAGCAGAGATGCCAAAACCAGAAGCAGCAATATGATCGCGAGGATCAGGCGGAGGCGTGATGTATATGAGCTCATGAACGCTCCTCTCCCTTGCGGCTGGGGTTGATAATAAGGGCAGTACTGATCAGAACAAAAGCAAGCAGCAAAAAGATCATGAACTGGTCTTTCATGGCGTTGATACTCTGATCCCGCTGCTTGGAACGCTCCAGACCAAAGATCTGATCCAGCAATATCCTGAGCTCAGTTTGGGAGGGGGTCACGTTGTAATACTTCCCACCGCCTGCTTTAGCAATGGCAGAAAGGGTCTTCGCGTCGAGTTTGGACAGCACTTGTTCACCGGTCTCCGGATTCCTGATCACAGCCCCTTTTTCACTTCCGACCCCCATCGTGTAGATGCTGATTCCCATATCTTTGAGGCTGGAAGCCCGTTTGATAGCTTTTGCTTCCAGATCTTCCCCATCTGAGACAACGACCAGGACTTTCTTACCCGCTCCGGTGTCAAAGGCTCTGGCAGCCAGTTCCAGTGCTGCTCCCAGATCGGTTCCGGGCATTCCGATCGTCTGGGTGGAGAGGCTTCCGATCACCATCTGGATTGCGTCATAGTCATCGGTGAGCGGACACACAAGGCTGGGCTGTCCGGCAAAAGCAATGATCCCGACTCTATCGCCCCGGAGTTCGCTGGTAAAGGCTGAGATCTGCAATTGAGCCCGGTTGAGCCGGCTGGGGAGCATATCCGTGGCTTCCATGCTTTGGGAGACGTCGATGCAGCAGATCAGATCGATCCCGCTGCTTTCCAGGGTCTGTGGACTGTAGTCCCATTGCGGACGTGCCAAAGCGATCACCAGAAACGCAAAGCCTGCGATCAGCAGCGCAATCCTGAGACCGGAATAAAAAGGGGAGAGAACTCTCAGATAATGGGGGTAGAATTGTAGCTCAGCGAAGCTGCCAAAACGCTTCCGCCTCTGACTTGACAGTCTGCTCAGGCCCCAGATAAGCGGGATGAGCATCAGCAGAAAAAGAAGAAGATAGGGATGTCCAAATCGCATGATCAATCCGGTAAAATTGGCAACACAAACAAACGCAGAATCAGGATCAGCATCAGGAGCACAACAGCAGCCCAGATGAAGATCGCAAAGCGCGGTTTCCAGTTATAATTGATTTTGGCCTGAAACTCGGTCTTTTCAAGGTTGTCGATCTGACGCATCACTTCAGCGAACTGGGCGCTGTTCCCGGCAGACGCGGCTTGCCTGGTGCCTGTGATCACGGCAATGCGATTCAGGGTTTCCATATCCAATTCGATCAGCACTTTCTGGTATTGCAGACCGAAAAAGGGATGCTGCACAGGGAAATCAACATAGCCTCCGGTGCCGACTCCGACGGGATAGACCCTGATGCCATATGACTTGGCGATCTCTGCGGCATGAATCGGATCGATCTCCCCGGAGTTGTTCACTCCGTCTGTGATCAGGATGATCAGCTTGCTTTTGGCCGTCGACGTCTTCAGCCTTGCCACAGCTTTTGCCAGGCCCATACCGATCGCTGTTCCGGAAGCCTGGATGTTCACTTCCAGCTTTTCCAGCTGGTTTTGCATGGCGACGTGGTCGAAAGTGAGCGGACTCTGGGTGATCGCGTATTCAGAAAAAGCCACCAGGGCAAAGCGATCGTTGGGCCGGCTCTGGATGAACTCACGGGCAACGTTGACGGCAGCTCTCAGACGGTTATCCGGGGCGAAATCCATCGCCAGCATCGAGCCGCTGCAATCCACTGCCAGGACAATATCAACACCCTTCTGACGGTAGTCCCTGCTGTCCCTTCCCCACTGAGGCTGAGCCAAAGCGATCACAATCAGCACCAGCAAAAGTGAGCTCAGGATTGGGTACAAATGACGCAGGACGTGGCTCCGGGGTGAGACTCGGACGAGCGTTGCCAGGCGCGTGAACGGCAGACTGATCCGGCGTTTCCTCCTGTGGACGAGTTCCAGCCAAAGATAGAGCGGGATCATCAGGAGCAGGAGCAGATACAGAGGTTCAGCCAAGCGGAACAAGCGAGACCTCCTGAGTTTGCTGCCGGAACGACTCCAGATATTGCCTCAACCACTGCAACTGAACAGATATCTCTGATGGCTGGGGCATGACTTTGGCAAACTTGACCCGATCGCAAAAGATGAGAAAATGAAAGATCTGTGAAGAGGAGTCCAGCCTGAGGCCGGTGAGGCTGTTGCGGATCTCAAAGCTGGTCATCTCCTGAGCGGAAAACCGATAATGAGCCTCAAGAAACGACCGCAGGATCATGGACAATTGGTAATGAAAAGCTCTGTAATCCCCCGTTTGCAACAAATCCTCAGCTTCCAGAGCACTCAGAGCCTTCAGAGCGATCTCCCAGGGGGGCAGAAGAGGTGGACTTGCTTCCGGCAGAGTGGTTTTCTCAGGTTCGGGAGCTGGCTTCTTTCTTGTGCTCAGGATCCAGATCAGAAAGGCCAGCAGCAACAGCGGGAGAATGAAATAAAGCCACAGCGGTCTTTGCAGCGGGTATACGCGCAAGGGTTTGAGATCACGCAAGACGCTGTCCTGCTCTGCTCTCACGGCCAGGACATTGATCCTGAATCCGTTGCTGAAATAATCTCCGGCAGCTCCTGCTGCTTTGATCCTGAGCCCGGGAAAGCTGAGTGCTCCCGTTTTAAGCGGACTGAGCGTGATTTTAAAATACGGAGCAGTACCTTTGGCACTGATCCGGTCTTTGGCAAGAACCGCAAAATCTTCCAGACTGTCCGGAACAGAGACTGATTCCAGAGGAAAATCTGCCTTCAGGATCAGAGTGAAGCGTGATCCCACGGTCAGCGTGTCAGCGTCCACCAGGCTTTGGTCGATCTGTGCGCACAGCCCGGCCGTCCAGCACAGCAGCAGAAGAAGAACAAGCCGCCTCATCTTCTCCGTCTCCTGAGCCGCTGAGCTCTTCGCTCGAAGAAGAGGCGCAGCGCATTGCCATAAGAATCGCTGTTTTTGATCAGAACGTGCTCCACCTGCATGCGTTTCAACCCTGCTTCCAGAGCAGCTTGCTCTTTATTGACCGCTTTTTCAAATACTTTACGCAGTTCCGGATGAGAGCTGTCGATCACAGTCCGGAGTCCTGTTTCCGGATCGTGCAGTCTCACCAAACCCGCTTTGGGAAGGACAAGCTCGGCATCATCCAGGATCTGCAGGGCGATCACATCGTGTTTACGCGCCAGAATCTCCAGGGGTCTGCTGAAACCTTTATCCAGAAAATCGGAGAGGATAAACACGACCGAACGTTTCTTCAGCAACCTGAGAGTCGACTCAAAAGCCCCTGCCAATGAACTGCCCCGAGCTTTAGGTTCGTAATAAAGGATCTCCCGCAGGATCTGCAGAGCGCTCTTTTTCCCCTGACGGGGCGGCAGATACTTTTCCAGGGCTGAGGAATACATCAGCATCCCCACCTTATCGTGATTGGAAAGAGCGGAAAAAGAGAGTACGGCAGCAATCTCTGCCATGCGTTCGCGTTTGTAGGCGTTCAGGGTGGCAAAATCCATGGAAGCACTCACGTCGACGATTAAAAAGACGTTCAGTTCACGTGTTTCCCGGAATTTTTTGATATATGGCGCGCCATAGCGTGCTGAGACGTTCCAGTCAATGGAACGAAAGCTGTCTCCCGCCTGGTATTCCCGCACTTCCGCAAACTCCAGCCCCTGCCCCCGAAAACTGGAATGGTAGTTTCCGCTGAGCTGTTCACTCACAATGATCTTGGTGAGGATCTCCAGCTTGCGGATGCGTTTGATTATTTCCGCGGGGCTTTGAGTGAGCATAGTTTAGGGAACTTCGATCTCGTCGAAGATGCGGCCTACTATCTCTTCGGAATCCAACTGCTCAGCCTCTGCCTCGTAGGACAGGATCACCCGGTGGCGCAGGATATCTTTCCCGATGGCCTTGATGTCGTCAGGAATAACATATCCCCGGTGTTCGATAAAGGCATGTGCCTTGGCAGCTCGGGCCATATAGATCACAGCCCGGGGAGAGGCGCCGTAGCTGATCAGACCGTGCAATTTGCTCAGTCGCGCATAGCGCTCCGGATGCCGGGTGGCCTGAACCAGATGCAGGATATAATCTCCCAGCCGTTCTTCCATGTGAATGGTGTCTATCACCGACCGCATTTCTGCAATGGCGGCTGGCTTGAGGATGGCTTGCAGTTTGACCGGACGATCCACCACCATGCGGTTCAGGATCACACGTTCTTCTTCCATCGAAGGGTATTTGATGCGCAGTTTGAGCATGAACCGGTCCACCTGTGCTTCCGGGAGCGGATAGGTGCCTTCCTGTTCGATGGGATTCTGAGTTGCCATCACAAAGAAGGGTTCGGGCAGCGGATAGCTGGTGTCTCCGATGGTAACCTGATGTTCCTGCATCGCTTCCAGAAGAGCGGATTGAACTTTGGAGGGAGCCCGGTTGATCTCGTCTGCCAGAATGAAATTGGCAAAGATAGGGCCTTGTTTGGCAGAGAATTCACCTGTTTTCTGGCTGTAGATGAGGGTTCCCGTGATATCTGCCGGCAGCAGATCCGGGGTGAACTGGATCCTGCGGAAACTGGTATCCATTACTTGCGAGAGAGTGCTGATGATCAGGGTTTTGGCCAGGCCGGGAACTCCTTCGATCAGAACATGGCCTCCGGTGAGGACGCCGATCAGGAGCCTGGTGATAATGCTGTCCTGACCAACCACTACCCGGGCAATGGAGGCGCGAACCTCGTCCAGGATCGCAGAGCTTTCCAGCACGTTTCTGTGTATTTCTTCAATTTGCGGCATAGAACCTCTTTTTTGGGTCACTAAAGAAAACCGGGAACAGAGCTGCTATATGCTGCTGTTCCCGATAAACGTCTCATGCAGGACTGGCCGGCATGTACATCTTAAGATCCGGTTAAAGTAATATCATCAATGCGTTTAAAAACTGCCGCAGAGGGGCAGAGAGATCATCCTATGGCTTTGCGGACTTTATTGGCCTTGAGACAACCGGAACACAGCTTGACTCTCTGTATGACACCGCCCATATTGGCACGGACTTCATGCAGATTGGGATAAAAGCGACGCTTGGTAGCGTTTAGCGCGTGGCTGCGATTGTTGCCCACCTGGGCACCTTTTCCGCATATATCACATATTCTTGACATGGTTTCACCATCCATAAATTCATTTAGAAGAACCATAAAAATGGAGGCAGGATTTTTGACAAGGATTATTTGGCGGTCTGGGGGATCCTGATGTCAAATCTGGCACCGTGAGGCTTGACCGGGATGTATTCCATGCGTCCCCGATGCTCCTGCACCAGTTTTTTGCATATCGCCAGTCCCAACCCAGTTCCGTGCTCTTTTCCTTCCGTGATGAAGGGCTTGAAAAGCTCGTCTTTGATCTTCTCTGAAACCCCGGGTCCATCATCGATAATGCTGATCTGAAGCCAGTTTGAAGAGTAGTTGGTCACGATCTTGATTTCACCGGTCTCCCCGATGGCTTCTGAAGAATTGCGCAATAGATTGAGCAAAACTCTGCGGATCTTGGTCTCATCAAAATGGACATAGTCGTGCACGTTGTTTTCAACGCTGAATTTGATCTGTCTGCCCTGCAGTGAAGTGCCGTAGGAATTCTTGATCTCCTGGAAGAAGGCGTCCAGATCTATCTTTTGCACCAGAGGTGCGCTTTCGGTTCCCTTGGCAAAATCGAGGATCTCACGCACCAATTGGTCGATCTGTTTGGTTTGATTGATAATGGTCTCGCTCAGTTCAGCGCTACCGGGATTGGTGGATTCCATCAGTTGAGCCGTGAGCACGATCACGGTGAGCGGGGTCTTAAGGTCATGAATAATTTTGCTGGCTGCCATCCCGATCGCTTCCAACCTGTTTTTACTGATCATCTGATTCATCAGTTCTACAAATTTGTCGTTGGTGTTGCGCAGCCTGCCCGAGATCATGCGGATGAGATTATACATCACGATCGGATGCGAGAAAGTGATGCTCAGAAAGACTTCTTTGGGAATGATGATCAGTTCGCTGTCTTCAAGGGCCACCACAGTGGCAGAACGGGGAGCGTCGTTGATAATGGACATTTCGCCGAAGCAATCTCCCGCTGTCAGAACAGAAAGCTGGGCAAAGGGCGTTTCCAGATTGTTCAGCCCTTTATTGATCTCAACCTTGCCGGAAACAAGGTAATAGAGGTTGCCTCCGGGAGTGTTCTCAGTGATGATTGGCTCCCCTTTGGCAATTGGAAGCCTTTGTAAACCTGCCAGAAAACCATCCACCGTCTCAGGGCTCAAACCGTAAAATAGACCGCTATCGGGGTTGTTCATCATATCTTCCATAATCCTCTCAACCGGGTGGACCACACCCATACTCCCAAGATCTGAGCCTCCCGCTTATTTGTCAATCGATTTTTTTCGCACTTTCCCCCACCTCTCCCCCGAGGGAGACACATCGAAGCTCTGACCTGTATCTGACAAGCGTTTTTGAGTTCTAAGAGCCTTGGGAATCAGTCTTTACTTTGGTTTTGTAGTGAGTAAACCAGCCCCCAAGCAGTGCTGCCAGCGTGATCAGAAGACCAGCCAGACTGAGAGTGAGGCTTTGTTTGTATGAATCAGGCGCGAAAACCAGCTCAAGTTTATGGTTTCCGGAGGGGATCTTTAAGCCGCGCAGGATGTAGTTTGCGGCATAGATGGGAATCTCTTTGCCGTCCAGCAATGCTTTCCAGCCTGCCGGATAGTAAGTCTCGGAGAGCACCAGAAAGGCTTCCCGGTCTGTGGAGAGGGCATACTCGGCAGCTTGCAGTTCATAGCGTTTCAGCTCCACTTTATTCACACCCAGGCTGTCTCCCGAACCCGGGATCAGAGCTGCTTTATCTTCGATCAAGGCTTCCCGGCGGGGTTCAAACTGCCCTTTTGCCAGCTCGGCATAAACCGAATCCGCGTTCGCAAAAAGCTTTTGGGAACCAACGAACCAGGCTTTGGGCAGGGCTGAACTGTTTTCATAGACATGGACCCCATCCTGGCTCGCAAAGGCAGGACGGTATTTATTCAAGTATTGAGCGTAGGGCAGGGAATCTGCCAAAATCACATATTTGGTGGCCAGCATATCCATCACGGGAGTGGATTTCTCCTTTCCGCCCTCCTCAAAGACACCTTTCAGATAGCGGATGAATTCGCCGTCCCGTTTGAGCTTGGGGTCTCCGTTGATCAGGCGCAGAATGTCGTCATAACGTTTCAGCTTGGCAGCAGAGTAACCCACCACGCTCTGATGATAATAAGCCCATTCCCCTTCCGGACGCACCTGCGTCATATTGAAGGGATAGATACGGAAATTGTCTTTGTCAGCCAGCAGAAATTCGTCATAATCCGTCTTGGCAAAGCGTTCCTGATGCACAGCCACCGGCTCGATATTCTTCAGATGTTTGCCGGTGTAGATCCAGAGATCGATAAAGGCCAGGATCGTGATCAGGAGGACGAAGAGCGAAGCCTTGAGCTTTTTCACCACATGCAGATAAGCCAGGCCGAGAGCTATGGTGGCAAAGAGCAGACTGGTGATCCCGCTCTTATAAAGCAGAGCCAGGCGTTCTGCCTGCAATTGCGGAAGATAGGACATCTGTTCCTGCTGCTGCAGCTGTTGCAGAGTGGCTTCATTCACGAAAGGCAGCCCTTTGAAGATCGATTTGGCTCCGATCAGCCAGAGCATGAAGATCACTCCCATGATCCAGAAAACCCGGAGCAGGAGTTTGGCATAGGTGCCTTTATCCTCTTCGGCTTTGCTGACGACAGTATCCACTCCCAGTGCTGCCAGCAGCACCCCAATGATCTGAGTCATCACCAGAATCATGGAAGGCACCCGGAATTTGTTGAAATAGGGCAGGTATTTGAGCAGCAGATCGGAGATAAAGGGCGCAAATTCGCCAAAAGACATGATCGTAAAAATGGTAGAGGCGATCCAGAGGAAACAAGCAAAGCGCTTGTGTTTTCCGGTCAGAGCCAAAAATCCGAAGACCAAAACGACGATCCCAAAGTAGTTATAGATCTGGGTGAAAGGCATATAGCCCCAATAACCCTGATTGATCCCCCCAAAGAAATCGGGGATGATGAAACCGATGATCTCCAGAGGATGGAAGCTCCAGCCCTGAGCATAGGCTTTATCAAGTCCCGACGCCCCTCCACGCATGGTGTAGTGGCTGTATTCCATGGTAGACATATATGGGTTCATCACAGCCAGAAACGTAAGCCCAAAAGCCAGGATCAACAAACTCGTGAAAGTTGCAAAACGCTTTGTATCCTTCTCCCGGATGCTTTCGATCAGGGCATAGACCCAATACATCCCAATAAACAGATAGAGATAGTAGCTGATCTGAGGATGATTTTCACGCAATTGCGTGATCAAAAAAGTAGCAGCTATCCCCAGATTGAGCAGTCCCGGTTTTTCTCTCAATCTGAGCACAGACCAGACCACCCAGGGTATATACATCACAGCCCGGAATTTGGTGTTGTGTCCGATCTCGATCAGGCCGACCCAGTGACAGCTGAAGATAAAGGCGACAGCTCCGAAAAAAGCGATCCAGGGGCTCAGCTTCAAGTGGCGCAGGAGGATAAAGATGCCAAGCCCACCCACAAAGAGCAGGAAGATACGCCAGTTGATCACTTTATCAGTAAGCTTGGTGACACTCTCTAAAAACGGATAACGGTTTGGAAAGGAGATCAGATAGGCAGGCATCCCGGAAAACATGTTATTGGTCCAGAGCGCGATGTCTTTGTGCGTCTGATTATATTCGATGATCGAGTTTGCGGCTCCTCTCCACTGCGTGATGTCACCGGCAATGGGGGCTTTATTTTGAAACGCCACCGGAAAATAGATCAGACTGACTATCAGCAGGAGGAGCCCCACCAGAATGTAGGAACTGTATCTGCTGTCAATCAGAGGTTTTGTTTGCTGAGCCGCTTTGTAAGGCTGGGCTGCGGCTTGTTTGCGTTCTGCTTTGACGATCTTTTTGGCCATGATGTATCCTTATCGATCCGTTTTTTTCAAGTAGTTTGAAACGGCGCTATCGGTCAAGGAAATTCTCTTCAAAAAAGTGATGAGTTATGAGTGATGAGTGAAGAGTGGGCTTGGTATCGCGGAGTTGTGGAGTGTACCGGCGCTCGCCGTAGCGCCGGTCTCATGAGTACGCTGAAAATTATTGACATAGGCGGTACGGCGACCGCCTGTACATTGGTCTCGCTGGTTTGTGGACGCGTTAACCGGACTTGTAATCGATTTGAAGTCTATCTGTGAAATGTATACCTGTAATCACGCTGCAGGCTTCAACCGTGTCCTCGACTCCAGCCCACACGCGTCACATCACCAACGAATAGATAGCTAAAGCATTATCTTCTATAAAATTACTGCAACCCCCCTAAGGGCCGAAGTCGAGGCCGCCCTCAAAGATTCGTTGGATTCACGAGTTGTATTTATAGGAGGTAGACTACGGAGCTTTTACAAAAATAGTAAGGCGGCCACAACTCCAGCGATACCGCTGCTTAATTCTTAAATCTTAAATCTTAAATATTAATTCTTAAATTATTCCATCATCTCTTTCAGGCTTGCCCAATCCAGGCGTACTCCACTCTGCTCCAGGTTCTTTAGCATACTCTGCTGTTCATCGTCGTAGAGCACCACGGCTCTCACCTGATAGAACATATTGGGGCTAAACTGGAATACGGAAGGATGCAGATGGGAGGTGTTCGGAGTGGCTGCCAGGAACCAGAAATGCTCCAAATCATTGGGAATTTCGTTGATCAGCACCAGATAGAGGCTGGGGGTGATGGGGTCCCCGGCTGTTGTGGTGGTCACAGGATCCCAGCTGAGCAGGGCATCATTGCCCTGATGAAGCACATTCAGGTTTTGCACCTGGGAAGGAGGAGCTGAAACCCCTCTTCCGCCAACCGGAACTCGCAGGACAGGACTGTTCTGAGCGTTACTCTGGATCACGAGTGTATCTGCCACCAAGCCGTTTGCCAAGGGGCTGAAAGTGACCCTCAGGCTCCAGGTGGCTCCTCCGTTTAAATGCTGGGGATAGGTCTGAGCTTCGATCTGAAAACTGAGCCCGGAGCTCAAAGCAACGGATTCAATGCTCAGAGTACCCGTCCCCGGATTTGCCAGGATCAGGTCCTGATGCGTGTGATGCTCCAGATAGACCGAGCCAAAATCCATGCTGCCGATCACTGAGATCAGGGGAGTTCCCCCAGTGCCGAAGCTGATCTCCGGGGAGAACACGGATCGGGCAAAACCCTGGTCAACCGTTTGAGCTGCAGCATAATAGAGCACTCCCGGCTGAGGATCGAAGGCGATCGCTTTCCTGCCCCTGCTCTCCGTCTTCCTTCTGCCATCCGGATGGGCAAGGGGTGAGCTGATATCACAGGCTCCCGGGCTGGTTCCGATCCTGAGATCATAGGTCAAGCCCGCATAGGGTGTGCTGAGATCACTTGCCCCCGAAAACTGGAAGGAAGCAGAGGCTTGATCATAGACCAGCACAGGGGGGCCGGGATTTGTGTTCACAAAAGAATAGTTGTTTTTGTAAAGTTTGCTGTGGTATCCGACTCCGTCGGAACCATCGAAACCGGTGAGCAGAATATCCAGCTTTCCATCATTGTCATAATCTGCCCAGCTGCCCCAGGAACTGCTCAGAGCAGGAAAGACATCTCCGGTATCCACAAAAATTCCCCAATTATCGTTGCGGTAGATCTTTGTGATCCTGTTTCCGTTGAAGTATCCGGTCAGCAGGATATCAGGTTTGCCGTCAGAGTTGTAATCACCCCAGGCCACGGATCCTCCAAACACACTCTGCATGCGGTGCGGAACGTCTTCAAAGCCTCCCGCCCGGTTGTTGCGATAGAGTTTGGTAAAATATCCGTCTTCATTCATGCCCTGACAAACCAGATCCAGATAGCCGTCATTATCATAATCGCCCCAAGCCGCAGCCCCGTAATAGAGAGGCAGCAAACCTGCTTCGATGTCGACAAACACATCGTCTCCCAGATTTTCATAGACCTCTGTGTGATTGCTGCCCAGGAAGACAATATCAGGATCTCCGTCGTTATCAAAATCACCCCAGGAAGCTGTGCCATAGCTGATCGGACGGAGATTTGCGTTGATATCAGTAAAGGTGCCGTTTTGGTTGTTGCGATAGATCTTGCTGAAGATTCCCGCGTCATTGGCTCCTGCAACCAGAAGATCCAGCCAGCCGTCCAGATTGTAATCAGCCCATTCCACAGAAGAATAGTTCACTCCGATAAATCCGGCATTGATCAGCTCAAAATTGCCATTCCCCAGATTGCGGTAGAGCTTGGTGACGTTTACCCCTCCAGTTGCCCAGCCCGAGATCACCAAATCGGGATAGCTGTCGTTGTTGTAGTCACCCCAGTCCACAGAGCCTCTGAAGACTCCTGTAAAGGGTTGGGGATTCAGGGTGAACTGGCCATTGCCGTTATTGGTGTAAAGCCTGGCTATGCCATAGCCGGATTCAAGGGTCGAACCGGTGAGGATGAAATCCAGATCTCCATCGGAATCGTAATCCGCGAATTGAGTAGGACCGGCATAGACTCCCGGTAAATTCAGGTTGAGCAGACTGTAATTTGCCCACATTAATCCTGTCAGGAAACACATTGCCAGCAACAGGCACGGTTTGCGCGAATGCTTCATTAACCATCTCCCGGCCTCGGCCCCGAGCTAAACTAAAGGCACAAGGTCTGTTTTCCTCTCAGCTTTTTGTTGAGATGCTTTCTACTTATGCAATTTTCGTTCCGTATTGCTACAGGTTCTTTGGTCAAGCCAAAACTGAAAACACCCGGAGCTCCTGTTTTACCTGCGGATTTAACAGCAGCATTGGGTAGAGCAGGATGCCGATCCTGCTATGCATCTCAGTTCAGCAGCATCGGTATGCTGCTCTACAACACAGTTCAGCAGCATTGGGTAGAGCAGGATGCCGATCCTGCTGGGCTACATAGTTCAGCAGCATTGGGTAGAGCAGGATGCCGATCCTGCTAAGCTATACAGTTCAGCAGCATTGGGTAGAGCAGGATGCCGATCCTGCTGGGCTATACAGTTCAGCAGCATTGGCATGCTGCTCTACCTTGACAGATCAGCTCTCACCCACGTTCCGGACCATTCTGTCCAATCATTCACCAGTCCTGCTTTAACAGGGTTATCGATCAGATATCCCAGCACCCGGTCAAATTCGTCAGCATCCCTGATCAAATGATCATAAGATTCCTGCTGCCAAAAACTACCACTTTTTGTGAGTACCCTGTTTATTGCTGTGGCAGTGAACCTCTTCCAGGTATAGGTCACGTGTGAGATCGGGTATATATCACCATCCTCATGGATTGCAGGATCAATCAATACATGAACGTGATTTGGCATAATGCAATATGCCAGAAGATGATAACGCAAACCATCAAAATGTCTGAAGGAATCTGCAATGATATCTGTAATGTCTTTTCTCTGAAGTGTTTTAGGAACACCGTCTGCCTTGCTGATAAGCTCATCAAACCAAAGAAAGACTCTTGCGTCTTTTGTTCGGAGATATTCCGCTTTTTCGCTCTCTGCGATTGTTTGTAGCTTTTGATACCATTCGGTTTTTCTTTGGTTTAACTCTGTCACTACTATGGCTGGAAGTGTGAATTTCACCCGGTAGGTGATAAAAACGGCTCTGTCCGGGGAGAACTTATGCGGGAGATTACGAGAAATGTATGAATACCTTGGCTCACCCGGATTTATCGTATTTCTTCCAGTCATAACTACTCCTTATGTAGAGCAGGATGCCGATCCTGCTGATATGAATCGGGCTATACAGTTCAGCAGCATCGGCATGCTGCTCTACGGAGAACTTTTTCCAAACAGATCCCGTCTCGCCTGTCCTGCCCTGTTCGCATGCTGGTTTGGATGCCTTTGAAGACGAAGGCTATAGCTGCCAGAGCGGCAGAGGGGAGCGGGGTTCCGGAGAGGATCTCTGCCAGCAGAACCGAGGCAAAGACGTCTCCTGCTCCGGGATAGACCGCCGGGAGGTATTTACAATCCAGCAGCTGAAAATCCTGTGCTTGCGTAAGAATCGCCACCGCAGTGCGTTCCGGTTCGGGATGCGGGGCTGAGGTGAGCACGATATTTTTGGCTCCGGTGTTTTGCAGCAGACGGCAGTTCTGTTCAATCACACTTGCATCGGCATGGGGATCCCAGGCTTTGCCCAGCAGCAGAGCGGCTTCTGTGTAGTTCGGAGTGATCAGATCGGCCAGCGGAAGCAGGGCCCGCATGGCGTCGATCATGCCGGAATCGTAGCAGCCATAGAGTTCTCCGGCATCTCCCAGCACGGGATCGATCAGAATAAAACTGTCTTCCCGGGCGAAACTTGCAATCGCTTCCGCGATCAATTCTGCCTGTCCCGGACTGCCGATAAAACCGCTGTAAATGGCATCAAAGCGTATTCCAAGGCTCTTCCAGTGACTGATCGTGGCGCGCATCTGCGCAGTCTGATCGTCCAAAACATAGCCCGGGTAGTCCGTATTGGTGGAGAGGATCGCGGTCGGCAAGGCAGCCACCTGAATCCCGTAGTGATAGAAAATGGGAATGGCTGCCAGGAGCGAGGTGTGGCCCCAACCCGAGAGGTCGTGGATCGCCAGAACGCGTTTGGAAGCTGCTTGCACGTGAACTCCTTGCTTGCTTGCCGCTCTCATCTCCTTGTCATCTCCCTGTCAGCTCGGTTGCCGAAGCGGTTTGCAAGCGGTCAGCAAGCGGTTAGATAGCGGTTAGACAGGGCTATGATCACAGGCAAGACCTCAAGTTTCTTTTCCCCAAGGATTAGAGGATTTTAGGATTAAAAAAAGGGAGAATACCACGAATCTTCACGAACTTTCACGAAATAGTCCAGATGAATCGCTACTTATTATTCGTGTCAATTCGTGTAAATTCGTGGTCTCAAAATAAATCCCGATGATCCCTTTCATCCTGATCATCCCTTGTCTATGCTTTTATCCAAGCCTCATATAAGGCACGAGCTCCGGAATGATCAGCTCGGCTTCGGTGGCTTTGATCACGTCTTCGATGGTGCTGCCTTCTGCAATTTCCTTGAGGATCAGGCCTTCGGGGCAAACTTCGATCACGGCAAGATCGGTGACGATCAGGTTGACCTTGGCTTTGGCGGTGAGAGGCAAAGTGCATTCCTTCAAGATCTTGGGATTGCCGTATTTATCTGTGTGTTCCATGGCCACGATCACTTTTTTAGCACCGGTCACAAGATCCATGGCTCCCCCCATCCCGGGAACCAATTTACCCGGAATCATCCAATTGGCAAGGTTTCCATGGGCATCGACCTGGAGCGCGCCCAGCACCGTCATATCGATGTGTCCGCCTCTGATGATGGCAAAAGAGGTGGCAGAATCGAAGAACGCGGCACCGGGAGTGCAAGTGATCAAACCGCCTCCGGCATTGATCATGTCAGCATCTTCGCAGCCGCTTTCGGGAGAGGGTCCCACGCCCAGCATGCCGTTTTCGGATTGGAAAACGACGTGGATTCCGGGGGGAATGTGGTTGGCAACTTCGGTGGGAAGACCGATGCCGAGGTTGACATAGTCTCCGTCGTGCAGTTCAAGGGCGATCCGGGTTCCGATCAATTCGCGTTTATCCATTTTATTTCTCCTCCTGGTGCAGCACCAGATAGTTCACGAAGACCCCGGGAGTGATCACGTCTTCCGGATCGATCTGCCCGATCTCGAGGATCTCATCCACTTCCGCGATGGTGATGGGAGCAGCCATTGCCATGATGGGATTGGAATTACGGGCGGTCTTGCGATAGACCAGATTGCCCATTTTGTCAGCTTTGTAAGCTCTGATGATAGCCACGTCTCCCCCGATGGCGGTTTCCAGCAGGAAATCTTTGCCTTCCACAGAAAGCACTTGTTTGCCTTCCGCGATCACGGTTCCGAGTCCGGTGGGGGTCAAAACGCCTCCCAATCCGGCTCCGTGGGCACGCACTCTTTCCATCAGAGTTCCCTGGGGCACCAGTTCGATCTGCATCGCCCCGCTGTTCATCTGGGCCTGGATCTCTTTGTTGGTGCCCAGATGCGAGACCTGAGCAGTCTTGATCTGGTGATTGACCACCAGTTTTCCGATCCCCCGGTTCTCATAATCCGAGGCTATCACCACCATATGCAGGTCTTTGGTGCCTGCTTCCACGAGGGCATCGATCAGGTTTTCAGGTGCGCCGACTGCCAGGAATCCACCGATGAGAACCCGGCTTCCTTCCTGAATGAACTGAACCGCTTCCGCGGCAGAAATTGTCTTTGCCATTCTAACTCCTTATTTATCTATATAATCAGTGATCAAATGTTTATCGGCCTCGGTAAGCGAAACCTCCAGATAGGCTGCATCGTCCCGGTATTCCTCGGAAAAGACCTGCCCCAGCTCATGCAATTTTGCAACCAAAGCTGTCTGATCATAAGGAACGCGGAGTTTGAAGCGCATGGTCTGAAACAGTGCCTGCTCAGATTTCTCCAGGAGAAGCCCGACATTCTGTCCGGTGAGGGCAGAGATGCTGATGGCATCAGGATAACGGCGAGCCAAAAAGCTGCCATAAATGGGATCCAGGGTGTCGGATTTGTTCAGGACCAGGAGCTGGGGGATGGCATCAGCTCCCAACTGCGTGAGCACATCGTTTACCTGAGCGATATAATATTCCAGCCTGTCATCCGCGCTATCCACAAGGTGCAGCAGCAGATCGGCATTCTGAACCTCCATCAGAGTAGCCTTGAAAGAAGCCACCAGATGATGGGGCAGCTTGGAGATGAAACCCACGGTATCCGAGATCACGATCGGTGATCCGGTTGCCAGCTTGAGCTGACGTGAAGTGGAATCCAGAGTGGCAAAAAGCTTGTCCTGCACCAGCACCCCGGCTTGGGTGAGGGCATTGAACAGAGTGGATTTCCCGGCATTGGTATAACCCACGATACAGATCTTGCGAACGTTGTCCCGCTGTTTGCGCTGAGTCTCTTTTTGAGTGATGATCTGAGCCAATTGGCTTTTGATCCTTCTGATCTTGAGCCGGATCAAACGGCGGTCCACTTCGATCTGCTTTTCACCCATACCCCGGCTGGCACTACCCCCGGCACTGCGCGCAGAACCACGTTGGGCATCAAAATGCCCCCAGAGCTTACGCAGCCTGGGATATTGGTATTCCAGCTCCGCCAGACGCACTTGCAGCATGGCTTCCCGGGTCTTGGCATGCTCATGAAAAATGGAGAGGATGACCTCGGTGCGGTCGATCACTGAGATCCCGTAATCTCTCTGGATATTGCGTGCCTGAATGGGAGAGAGCTCTTCATTCACGATCAGCAGATCTGCCTGGGCTTGCAGCATACGGGTGGCTGTTTCTTCCAAAAATCCTTTGCCAAAGAAGGAGCCGCGTTCAGGGTAATTCCGCTTCTGAGTATAGCTTCCCAGAACCTGGATCCCGGCTGTATCTGCCAGCCTCTCCAGCTCATCCAGAGTGGCTTGGCTCTCCTTATCTGTTTCTCCCTGGCGTACCAAATGCGCCAGAAAGGCAGTCTGTTCTGTCTTTTCCAGCTCTTCCCAAGGCTCTTCTTCGAGCTCCAGCTCTTCTAAATAGTCAAATTCATCGTATGACATAATCAAATCCTAATTTAGCATGTTGAGTCCCAAATGTTGGTGTAAATTCCAACTCCTTGTTTCTCTGGTTATTTGAAGACATCTTATCGTCCTCGTTTCTCACTATCTATGTAAGGCCTAACGACCAAATGCATTATTTTCATCTCGTTGATCCAAGTCAAGTTCTTTTTCATAAATAATCTACCTTGATGCGACGGGCTGGAGCCCTGCGGAGGAGGTGTAGCCGACGGAGCAGGGCTCCAGCCCGTCGCGCGTTGCCTCAAAGGGTATGGGCTTTTTCAGGGTTTCCTTGATCCTTTCCATTGGTTCTGATAGATATAGTTTTCCGCTTATCCAGTCTTCGGAATAGCCTTGCAGGATCGCACCCAACAGACGCAAACAGCTCTTTTCATCAGGGAATATCCGGATGCATTTCTCTCTGCGTCTGAGCTCTTCGTTTAAACGCTCCAGTGAGTTGGTACACTTTATTCTACTCCAATGTGCCGCTGGGAAGTCAAGATAGACCGATATATCATGGTAAGTGTTATCCAGCCAATCCAATAGATTGTCCTTACCCTTGGACTGGGCCACTCTATTAAGCTCTTTCCAGGCCAGTTCAAACGATTCCCTGGTCCTGGAGCCTACAATATCTTTTATCAGTGGCAGCAGCCACAGCAGATCAATCTTGGAAACTTTGCTCTGAGCATTTCGCATCCAGTGGACAATACAGCGTTGTCTTAGCTGTCCCGGGAAACACTCCTCTATTGACTTGATCAGGCCATCATGTTCATCGCTGATCCAAAGTTCCGACCTCTCAAGACCACGAGCCTTTAAGCTCTGCAGAAAATCTTTCCAGTTGTAGTAGCTTTCACGATTCCCCAAGTGAAGACCAAGGACATCGCGGTGCCCATCCTCTCTAAGGCCAATCGCTATTAGCACAGCAGTTGAATTAACCCTGCCCTCGGTTCTGATCTTGGTGTAGATCGCATCCAGCCAGATATAGGCATAACGCCTTTCAAGTGGCCTGTTCTTCCAGATCTCCACTTCTTCATCGATCTGAGCAGCGCAACGGCTGACAAAACTGCGATCTATGTTTTCCAAGCCTAAATCAATAAACAACTTGTTCATCTTGCGAGTAGAAACACCGGCAAAGTAGGCTTCACTGATGATGCTGATCAAGGCCCTGTCCACCCGTTGGTATTGTTCAAGGATCGAGGGATAGAAACTGCCGCTGCGGAGCTTCGGGATGCTAACGTTTATAGGCCCCAATCCGGTACTCAGGGGCTCTTTACGCTCACGGTAACCATTACGGTAGTTAGTTCTGCTTTCCACACGCTGATAAGGCTCTGCTCCCAGGACGGAGTTAAGCTCTGCGTCAATAAACCTCTGGATGCTGTTTTCAAGCACTTTTACAAAGTCTCCTGGTACCATCGTGCGAAATAACTTGACCAATTCCGCTCTTTCATCTTTCTTTCTCTTCGGTTGAGTCATGATCTTCTCCTTGTTCTTTAGTTTTGTCAAAACCATCAAAACAAAGAGCGGGATCCGGCTCAACCTTTTTCTTCATCGGGCGTTACCCAATTTACACCAACCTTTGAGACACTACCCCTTTCTTTTGCCAGCTGTCTTTAAGGGTTACAACCCTGTTAAATACAGGAGCGGAGGGTTTACTGTCGTAATCGGCGCAGAAATAACCCAGCCGTAAAAACTGAAAGCTCTCCCCGGGTTTAGCCTCTGCCAGAGAGGGTTCAGCCAGAGCTTTGATAACCTTCAGAGAATCGGGATTCAGGTAATCGAGGAAGGTCTTACCTTCCTCAGCAGACATCGGATCAGACACAGTGAAGAGCTGATCATAGATTCTGGCTTCTACCGGAATGCAATTTGAAGCATCGATCCAATGCAGAGTTCCTTTAACTTTGCGCGCGTCCTCAGTCCAGCCACCCCCTGAGGCAGGGTCATAGCTGCAGATCAGCTTGTCTATCTTTCCATCCGCGTCGAGGACCACTTCCTTACAAGTGATGTAATAAGCGTGTTTGAGCCTGATCTCGGCTCCCGGAGCAAGCCTGAACCAGCCTTTGGGAGGATCGGTCAAAAAGTCTTCACGCTCGATATAAAGCTCACGTGAGAACGGGATCATCCGGGTTCCGGCAGTCTCATCCTCGGGATTGTTGATCGCTTCCAGCATCTCGGTAGTATCTTCAGGATAGTTTTCGATGATAACCTTGAGCGGATCGAGAACTGCCATCACGCGTTTGGCATGTTTATTCAGATCTTCGCGAACGCAATATTGCAGGAGTTCAAAATCCACGGTGGAAGAGGCCTTTGCGACCCCTATCCGGTCTGCCAGCTCTCTTAGAGCCGCGGCTGTGAAGCCTCTGCGTCTCATTCCGGCAACCGTTGGCATGCGCGGATCGTCCCAACCGTTCACATAGCCTTCTTTGACCAGGGTCAGAAGCAGGCGTTTGCTCATCACGGTATAGCTCAGGTTTAGCCGGGCAAATTCGATCTGACGGGGATGACAGGGGACGGGGAGCTGATCCAGGATCCAGTCGTATAGCGGACGGTGGTCTTCGAACTCCAGCGTGCAGATACTGTGCGTGATTCCTTCCAAAGCGTCTGAGATGGGATGAGTGTAGTCATACATGGGATAGATGCACCACTTGTCACCGGTGCGGTGGTGGGAAGCTCGTTTGATCCTGTAGATCACGGGGTCACGCATGTTGATGTTGCCTGATCTCATATCGATCTTTGCTCTCAGGGTCATCTGTCCGTCGGCGAATTCACCGGCTCGCATTCTGCGAAACAGATCAAGGTTCTCGGCTGCAGGACGATCCCTCCAGGGACTGTCTATGCCCGGCTGAGTGAGAGTTCCCCGGTTTTTATTCATCTCTTCCGCGGAGAGCTCGCAGACAAAGGCTTTGCCGTCGTTGATCAGGATCTCGGCATAATCGTAGAGTTTTTCGTAATAATCGGAGGCGTAAAACAGCTTGTCTTTCCAGTCCCAACCCAACCAGCGGATATCCTCCATGATGGAATCCACATATTCCACATCCTCTGCTTCAGGATTGGTGTCGTCAAAACGGAGGTGGCAGACCCCTTGGTAATCTCTGGCCAAACCGAAATTCAGGCAGATGGATTTCGTGTGACCCACATGCAGATAGCCATTGGGTTCGGGGGGGAAGCGGGTAACGATCTTGCTGTGTTTTCCCGTCTGCAGATCGTTATCTATTATGGTGCGGATGAAGTTTGAAACAGGAGTTTTAGCTTCTGTTAAAGTGTCTGATTCCTCATTTTTATGATTCATATTGAGCCTCGGATTAGTCTATTTGCGAGCCAGTCCATAGCTTTACAGATATTCGTCAAGAATAATCACTCACAAAACAATATTTATGTTGTTTGAAATCCAACACGCGCTGTGTATCAGATTGCCCTAATCAGCTTGGTCGTTATATTCTGGCATTACTCTTCCAAGATGTGGGGAAATATTACTCACAGAGAGAATAATCCCCACTTTTGGAGAGAAATTCTTTGCTTATGAAAGCTTGTTCAAGGCTCGTATCTCTATGAAAAACAATAAGATATAGGAGTATTCTTGAATCGATGTCAATTGGCACAGAAGATGCATTTAGGTAATGGCAAGTGATTAATAAATTAAGGATGAATCTAAATGGCGACTCGCACAGTCCTGAAGAAAGTCGATATTCAGAGCTTTATTCCATTAGAGCGGCTGGATAAGACCTTTAACCAAAACGGTCTATGCGCCTATTGCGGTGGTCGCTACAGCTGTGTGCTCAGCGCGGAAGAAGGTCTGATCTACGATTGTGATGATTACCGCGCGGCAGATGATGAGGTTCAGCCCTTAGTCTTTTCCACGATCGGGATCGATCCCAGCCCTGAAGATGACGAAGCTCTCAGCGGGCTCTGCGCGAGCTGCCAGATTCGTGATCTTTGTCCCCTGAAGTACATTCGGGGCGGGGTCTGGCACTGCGAAGAATACCTATAGAAAATTTTCGACACATACCTCAACACACACACGGGGGCTCCCAGCCCCCTTTTTTTATTGTAGTGTCGGATACCAATCCGACATAAGAAGACTATCAGTTCGGATTGGCATCCAAACCTACAGGATATTTATGATCTATTCATCAGCAAATAGAGCGCGGCAGCCTTGCAAACGATCTCCATATAGTCGAATGCCTCATCCGGATTTGCACCGAAACAGAGCAAGCCATGTCCCTGCCAAACCAAGGCTTTTTCCTGATCCAGCGCCGCGCAGCTCAGTTCTGCCAGTTTTTCCGATCCGGGGGCTGCAGCAGTGCAAAAGGCAATCCCTTCCGGTAAATAGAGCCTGAGCTCAGGTAAAACTCGGGTGAGTTCGGAACTGAACGACCTTCCGGTCAGCAGCTGGCTGAGCGCGATCACTTCCAGGGGATGGGAATGCAGGATGAATCTGGAGCCGGATCTTATCCTGCGGAATTTATCCTGGAGCATCAGATGCGTCTGCCATTCAGACGTAACCTGGCTTTGAGCGGGATACTGCTCCTCAGTTTTTCCCCATGTTCTGATCAATTGCATCTGTGCCAGAGGATCTTTTTCCATCTGGCGATAACGAGAACCGGAGCGGGAAGCAAGATAGAATTCACAATCCTCATAGCTGTCGATAAGTCTGTGCATTTTTAACGTTTCAGTGATTCGGAGCGAGATATTTCCGGCATTGGCCTCAGCCCAGCCCCTCTGCCAGATTCTGCCTGAGATCTCGGATATTTGTGCCAGTTCCTCATCAAAAACATCACGCAGCTGCTTGAAAATGACTTCCATTCTTACTCCACTTTAGTGTTTTCCGCTTGGCGCAGAGGCTGTTACGTAAAGTTCACGTTCCCCTGCCTGATGTCCATCAGGCACCCTCCCGGCAAGCTGCAGGCATGCTTCAGGCACGGTTGTGCCCGGAGCGTGCCTGAGGCGTGCCTGAAGCGTGCCTGCATCCCGGCAGCAAGCTCTGATCTTCAGCTTTCATTGCGGGCATTTTTCTCCCGGCAGATCTTTTCCACTTCCCGGAAATTCACTTTACCGGATGCCATCATCGGGATATCTTCGATCACATAGAATTGGCGCGGAACAGCGATTGAGGGCAAGACTTTCTTCAGTGCTTTCAGGACCTTATGTTGGTCAAAATCACCGTTGGCAACAGCAGCCACGACGTCCGCGCCTTTGGTGGGATTGGGCACGTCCACCACGCAGCAGATCACGTTTTCCGGCAGCAATTCGGAAAGCAAAGCTTCGACCTTAACCAGGGAGACCATTTCTCCGCCAACCTTCACAAAGCGTTTGAGACGGCCCTTGTGCCAAAGGAAGCCGTCTTCATCGATAATTCCGATATCTCCGGTGTCATACCATCCGTTGCGGATGCGCAAGGAAGTCTCTTCCAGATCGCCCAGATAACCCGGCATCACATTGTCACCTTTGACCAATATCTTTCCTTCCTGATTGGGTCCCAGGATCTTATCCGTGTTGATATCCACTATCCTCACCTGAACTCCCTGAACCGGAGGACCCACAGAACCGACCTTGAAATGCCCCGGATAGGTGACGGAGATCAGAGGGCTGGTCTCGGTGGCTCCATATCCCTCAAGGATAGTGATCCCATGTTTCTTGAGGAAACCTTCGTGCACTTTCTCGGGAAGTTTATCGGCTCCGGCAACGGCAATCTTGACATGGCTGAAATCACCGGGCAGGGACTTGTTCAGATAGCCATAGAAAAATGAAGGTGTGGCGGCGATGAAAGTGATCTTGTATTCCCTGGCGTAGTCACTGACAGTTTTATATTCCAGTGGATTGGGATAGGTGACCATTGACGCTCCCAAGATTGCAGGTAGCCAGAAATCGCAAGTGAGACCAAAGATATGGAACAGAGGAAGAATGGACAGGAAGATATCATTGTGATCCAAATGAACCAGAGTGGGC
>JAKLEY010000029.1 GCA_022711455.1 Candidatus Cloacimonadota bacterium | reverse complement strand
AGGCTTCCAAATCTTCATTGGGTAGACGGAAAGTGATATTCATCAACGAACGATCAGCCTTCTCAACCGTGCCTTTGAAGAAACCGTTGCTGGCATCGATGGCATCATAGATATAGGCAGCTTTGACTTTATTGTTGATCTCAATTTGCTTCAGACCACCGAAGGCTTCGATCCAGTGTAAGACCAGACCGATCATGTAGATCCCAAAAGTCGGCGGAGTGTTATACATCGAGCCGTTCTTGGCATGAATGGTGTAATCCAGCATGGTGGGGTTTCCGGCCAGACATCTGCCCAGGAGATCCTTTTTCATGATCACGACCACTACGCCCGAGGGACCCACATTCTTCTGGGCACCGGCATAGATCATTGAATACTTGTTAATATCCAAAGGTTTGCTCATGAAATTTGAAGACATATCCGCGATTAACGGAATATCGGCAGGGATTTCAGGATCACTGTGCCATTCAGTGCCAAAGATTGTGTTATTGGTGGTGATATGTAGATAGGCAGGATTGGCTGAAAGCTCCCAGCTGCGGGGGATATAGCTAAAATTCTTGTCTTCGGAACTTGCTGCCACGTGCACAGTCTTGCCAATTTTCTTGGCTTCGCTGATCGCCTTTTTGCTCCACATTCCGGTGTTGATGTAGTTTGCTTCTTTGCCTTCGAATGCGAAATTCATCGGAACCATGGCAAATTGCAGACTGGCACCACCCTGCAGGAACATCACTTCATAATCGTCTCCAATCCCATAAACCCGCTTGACAGCAGACATGGTTTCATCGATGATCGCCTGGTATTCCTTGCTGCGATGGCTCATTTCCATCACAGAAAGACCGGCACCTTTGTAATTGAAGAAATCGGCCTGAGCTTCTCTGAGTACTTCTTCTGGAAGCACTGCCGGACCTGCGTTAAAATTATGTACGCGTTCCATTGTTATCCTCCCGGATCTATTTTTTCTTGTGGTGCAAGGAAAAAACAGCCTTGACTTTCAGGCAAGCTATTTTTTGCACATGGAGAATTATATTGACGTGATTAGATTGCCCAATATTAGGTCACACAAGGATAATATGATGATTCACAATGTTTTGAAAGATGTAAAAGTCGTCCTGGCTTCAGAATCTCCACGCCGGAAAATCTTGTTGGAAATGCTGGGGTTAAAGCCGCTGGTGATACCAGCCAGGATCGATGAAACTCTCACCGCGCTGCTTGCCCACAAGCAGGCTATGTTGCACGCGCGCTCAAAAACCGA
Source organism: Candidatus Cloacimonadota bacterium (assembly GCA_022711455.1). GTDB lineage: Bacteria > Cloacimonadota > Cloacimonadia > Cloacimonadales > Cloacimonadaceae > PHBP01. The sequence continues at coordinate 14,990 of JAKLEY010000029.1, read as the reverse complement.
TGCGGTTGCGCGCTTTCTGGATCATGATGCTTTGATCATTGGCTCCGATACCATTGTCTGTGTCGATCATCAAAATCTGGGCAAACCAAACGGAAAAGTACAAGCCGCTCAATATCTGCGTATGCTGTCCGGACGTAGCCACAGCGTCTACACAGGGGTCAGCCTGCGTTATCAGAACCGGGTCTTGACAGACTACGAACGCAGCACGGTTACCTTTGATCCGCTCTCTGAAGCCGAGATAGATGCTTATATCCGAACCGGTGAACCTTTTGATAAAGCAGGTGCTTATGGAATACAAGGTTATGGCGCTCAGTTTATCAGAAAGATCCAAGGCTGTTATTTCAACGTCATGGGCTTCCCGGTCAATCTCTTTTACCGGATGCTGGAGGACTTTTTGCATGACTGACAAGATTTTCTATTATAACGCGAACTTTTACGTCCCTGAATGGAATGGTTTGGTCAGGGCAGTCACCGTTGTTGACGGTATTATCCAGGCTCTGCATTTCCTTGATTCAGACCTGCCTGCGGATGCTCTTTGCATAGACTTGAAGGGTGCCTGGGTCTATCCCGGATTTATTGATACCCATACTCATAGCTTTGAGGGTGGTCTCTACACGGGAGGCGTGGATTTGACACCATGCACCACTGTTTCAGAAGTGATGGAGCTTATGGCATCAGGCTTGAGAGCATTACGGAAAGAAGAAACGCTCTTTGCCTGGCACCTGGACGAACAGCTCTTGGCCGAGAAACGCTTTCCCACTCTCAGGGAACTGGATAGTTTGAGCAAAGATCACAAGATCCTGTTACGCCGCGTCGACGGGCATAGCTGCATGCTCAACACATTGGCCAGAAAGCATATAGCTTCACTGCAAACATCAGATGAGATCCTGCGGGGCTTCGATAATGACAAAGCCGTACATTTTTTACACGCGCAACTTTCTGAAGAGACCATTCTTAATGCATATCAGAGAGCTGCGTCGGAAGCCCTCCGGGGTGGTTTCATCACCATCCACACAATGATCGGTGACGCAAATCAATCCAACACCCATTTTAAGCTGGTTTCTGAGCATCTTAACCGTTTTCCCGTAAACTATGTTCTCTATCCTCAGAGTTTTAACATAGACTCAGCACTGGAACTCGGCGCAAAGAGAATCGGAGGCTGCATATTGGCTGACGGTTCGCTTGGTTCACACACTGCAGCGCTTTCATCACCATATCTGGATCAGGACACCTTGGGTGTGCTTTATCAGGATAGTAAATTCTGGCACGATTTCATCAGCAGAGCCCACAAAGCGAGATTGCAGGTTGCCGTCCACTGCATTGGCGACCGGGCTATTAAACAGATCAACGATGTCTATCTGCATCTTGCGGAAACCGATCCTGCTGACCTCAGACATGAATTGATCCACGCAGAGCTTTGCCCTGATCACTTGCTCAACGAGATTCAGGCATCAGGAGCAGCAACCGTGATGCAACCCGCTTTTGACCGTTATTGGGGAGGAGAACAGGGCTTCTACTCCAAAGTGTTGGGTCCTGATCGTGCAGGGCAAATGAATCGCTTCCGCTCTCTTACAGATCTGGGCATTCCCGTTACATTCGGATCCGATTGGTATATTACTGATCTCAATGCGCTTAAGGGCATCCATGCCGCAATACATCACCATAATCCCAAAGAGCGGATCAAGCCTGCAGATGCGATAGCTTCATACACCGAAAAAGCAGCCTGGCTCTCCCACGATGAGAACCTTCGGGGAACTATCACCATAGGAAAAGAGGCAGACTTCACAGTTGTGGACAAAGATTTGTGCGAGGCTTGGGAACCGGCAGAACGATCTGTGCTGCAAGTTATTAATAAAGGGGAGATCGTCTATGATCGCGAGCGTTCCTGATTTGAATCCGCAGCGACTGGATGAACTGCTGAAACTGGAACTACATCTTCACCCCAAAGCCAGAGCCACGGATCTCTATAAACTGGTCTATCAGATCTCATATGGTCCCTCCCATATGTACCCCAGCCTTGAGCTGATCAAAGCTGAGATCATCGCAGAATTAGACGATATGGATGGAGTCTACGAGCCATTCTTTCAAGATCTGGGACCCTTTGTCAGGATCAGTTTGGACTGTTTGAGGCTGTTTTCGGAAGATTTTGAAGACTCAGCAGCCTTTCTTGCGGAGCGCATTCTGAATTCTTTTCTCGAGGCGGGGATAACGGGCTGGAACAGCAAATGGCATGCCGCAAAAGCTCTGGTGGAAAGCCATGTGGATATCTCCAGGGCAGAACATAAGCAGATCGATGATTCCTTGTACCGGGACGTGATGCTGCATCACTCGCACACCTTCCGCTCCTGCTATCATCCTCATTACCGGATTATTCACCGGGATTTCTTGCAGGAAGTTCAAGACTTCCTTAATTTCACTGAAACTATGGAGATCAGATGAAACCTGTTCGTGTCAGATTTGCACCCAGTCCCACCGGATATTTACACATTGGAGGTTTGCGCACTGCCCTCTATGACTACCTCTTTGCCCGCAACCAGGGTGGTAGAATGATCCTCAGAATTGAGGATACAGACCGTAACCGCCTGGTTGAAGATGCGACCCCGAAGCTTATCCGGGCTCTGGAAACCATGGATATCAGAATCGATGAAGGCCCTGCAGTAGGGGGAGAATTCGGTCCATACGTCCAATCCGAGCGGTTGGATATTTATCACGAACAAGCTGATCGTTTGCTGGAGGCCGGGCATGCCTACCATTGTTTTTGCAGTTCGGAGACTCTGACGCAAATGCGGGAGGACCAACAGGCAAAGGGTGAATTCGTCAAATACGACCGGCGCTGTCTGAAGCTCTCTGCGCCCGACATCAAAAGCAAACTGGAATCCGGCGTTCCGCACGTCTTGCGTCTCAAAATGCCTGATGACCATCGGTTTGTCTTTGATGATCTGATCAGGGGCAGAGTTGAAATGGATTCTTCGCAATCAGACGATCAGGTTATCCTGAAATCAGACGGATTCCCCACTTACCATCTGGCAGCAGTGGTGGACGACCACTTCATGCAGATCAGCCACGTGATCAGAGGTGAGGAATGGCTTTCCAGCACACCCAAACACATCTGGTTGTACAATTGTCTGGGTTGGGATGCACCCGAGTGGGTACACCTGCCTCTGATCCTGAATAAAGACCGCAGCAAACTGAGCAAACGCATGAATGATGTATCCGTGGAAAGTTATCTGGAAAAAGGCTATCTGAAGGAAGCTCTGATCAATTTCATTGCTCTCTTGGGCTGGCATGGCGCGGACGACAGAGAGCTTTACAGTTTGGATGAACTCTGCCGTGAATTCAGCCTGGACCGTGTGAGTAAATCCGGAGCTGTCTTTGACCTCACCAAGCTGGACTGGATGAATGGCATGTATATCCGCAGCCTGCCTCCCGAAACTATCCTTGAGCGCGTAAAATCATATTTTCTGGCTCAGGGGATAGATCTGCAAAATGATTCCCGGACCTGCCGAATGATCAGTGTCGCCAGAGAGCGGGTCACACTACTTCCGGAGATTGTGGACTATTGCAGGATGTTTTATCATAAGCTGCCCTTGTCCGAAAGCGATCAAGACACTTTGGGCTCAGATAATTCACAGAAGGTTTTGAACTATTTACAATCCATACTTGAGCATAATTACCCGCAAACAGACGAAGAAGTGGATCACATAGTCAAAGCCACAGGCGAGGATCTCCAGATCAAGGGTAAACAACTCTATCTTCCCATCAGGTTGGCTCTGATCAGGCAGCCTCATGGTCCGGACATCGCCGGGATATTTATGATCCTTGGTCAAGATGAGATCATGGAAAGACTGAGAGAAGCAATTCAATAATGAAGGCAGCGCTTTATTGGTTGACAGAATTTCCTGATTTTAGCTTGTGTTTCAGAGACATTATACAAGGAAGTAATTAATGAAGTTTAGCCTGCAAGCAGCGATCAGATGGGTGATCCAGACCCTGTTTGGAGATTGGAACGGAGTCCAGGCTTTGCTGTATCCCACCACTCTGATCTATCTGCTAAACAGCTTCAGCTTCCTATACTGGATGTCCGGTGTTTTTACCCAAAGTCAACATTTTCTTCCGTTCAGCATCTTCAGCCTGGCATTGCTGTTCGTGAGCTTCATCGTCATTAAGTTCTACAGCTTCCGGGCTCAAAGCGTAAGCTCTCAGGACCATAAGAACGATATGATCCGATTCCTGATCGAACTACACAAGGGGTTGTTTCTGGTGATAGTTGTGAGTGGAGTCTTGTACCTGCTCTATGTCTTTCTAAACTACTTTTATTCGATCCAGCTTCCCATCAAAAAGATATATGCCCACTTCCTGCAATATATTTCGATTGTTTTAATCATGTTTTATTACATTCAAAGTGTATGGACCAAACCCTTTCGCGCAAAAGGAATGTCTTATCCCCGGGCGATCAGGCACGTTATGGTCTTTGCCAGGCACAATCTTTATGCCACGCTCACGTTCAGCGCCCTGCTGGTTCTGATCGTGATCAGTTCAGCCAAGCTTTATCATTTGGTGATCGTCATGCTGATCTCTCCTTGTATTGACGCTGTTTCCTCATTATTAGGCTTTTCCCTGCGACCGGAAATGCTGCCGGTTTCCGGCATGAGTGAGCTTTTATACAATCTGCTTTTGATCTTTAGTATCTTCATGGTTTCAAACCTGATCTACGCTCCGATAATTGCCTTGTTCAAGCTCCTGATCAAGCGTCTTCACCCCTTAAAGAACCAAGGATAAAAATGCCCAAAGCCAGATCGCCCAGGAAACGCAAGACTCCCAGAAATCGCAAGAACAGTTCTCTGACCATATACATCATTGTGGGGCTGCTCTGTTGCGCCTTGATCTGGTTGATCATTCACGAGCCTGGAAAACCTTCCATCAAACAGAGTACTACCGATATTGACGGCAAAGCAGAACAAACACAACAGACGAAAGCCGAGAAACCGGCTAAAGATGAAACTGAAATAGATGCGGCAATTCGGAAAGCAGCCAGAGAATTAGGAGTTCCCGATACATCCGTCAAACGCAAAGAGAAAGATCATTCTGTGCGTTATCGCATTCCCCTGGACCGTGGCAAAGTGGATTTGCTTTTCAGCAACATGATCGTCAAGGGCAGGGTGGAGTCAGCAGGAGGATCACTTCAAAAAGGCAGGGAAGCCAGTTTCAAGCATATACTCAGTTTCGCCAAATCCGGTCTCTCACGGGAATATGAGGTGGAGCTGTTCTACGATCCGGAGGTTTATCCAAAGGTCGTAAAGGCCAAAAACATCGCGATCGTGGTGGACGATTTCGGTTCGATCAAAGGCAGTTTGCTGGAGGAATTCCTCTCAATCGATCCCAATATCTCGATCGCTATTTTCCCCGGTATGCCCTATAGCGAATTTACTATGCAACAAGCAGCCATGCGCAAGATGGAAGCGCTGATCCACGTCCCGATGGAGCCGATCGGTTACCCGGCAACCGATCCCGGTAAAGATGCGATCCTGGTTCAGCTGAGCGATTCTGAAATTCAACGCAGGATAGACAAATTCATCAAAGAATTACCCTATTGCAAAGGGATTAACAACCACATGGGCAGCTTGGCAACCACGGAACACGATGTGATGCAAAGCGTGATGAACGCGCTGCGGAAGCACGACAAATACTTTCTTGACAGCCGGACCTCGAATGTTTCGGTGGCTTATCAGGTGGCTCAGAAAACACACCTCAGGGCTTATCAAAACCAGCTTTTCCTGGATTCTCCGGATATCTCTGATGCCACTATGCAGGCCAAGCTTGATCAGATCACGCGCTTATCAAATTCCTATCCTAATGTGATCGCGATCACCCATTGTCACAATGAGGCAAAGCTCGAATACCTGAAAACCATGGTTCAGCGCTTGAAAGAAGCCGGATTTAATCTGGTCAGGGTCTCTGAACTGAGCGCGCAGAATTTGCCCCCCATCTGATAAGGAGAAGATATGGGTTTCTTCAAAGCTATTTTTCTGGGATTGATCCAGGGGCTCACGGAGTTCCTGCCGGTCAGCAGTTCAGGTCATTTGAAACTGATGCAGTATTTTCTGAAGACCACCGAAGAGGCGGGGGGCACATTCGACATTTTTGTCCATCTGGGTACCCTGCTGGCTGTTATGATCTATTTTCGCAAGACGATTCTTGATTTGTTTACCTCACTCTTTCATTGGAAGAACCCTATCGATCATCCTCAACATCGCTACAATCGCCTTCTGATCCTATATCTGGGAATCGCGACCTTGATGACCGGCCTGTTCTATATGCTGTTTCAGGATGGATTGGATGCGCTGTTTGCGAATATGAAACCCGGTTTGGTGGCAGTGATGCTGATCATCACCGGATCCTTGCTATACATCTCTGATCTGATGCGTGGCAACGGTATCCCTGCCAATAATATGGGCTGGGTGAGAAGCGTGATCATTGGTCTTGCCCAAGGAATAGCGATAATCCCGGGGATTTCCAGAAGCGGAACCACGATCGCGGTCTCTTTGTTCACCGGGATCAAGCGTAAAGATGCTGCCCAGTTCTCATTTCTGCTAAGCATTCCGGCAATATTGGGGGCTAATGTTTCAGTTTTCAAAGAGCTATCCAGCCTCAAGGCCAGCCAGTTCTTTGTCTATCTTGCCGGTTTTCTGGCTGCCGCCGTCTCCGGATATGCAGTAATCTCTATCTTGATCGGACTCATCAGACGAAATAAACTCAAATATTTCGCCTATTATTGCTGGGCTCTGGCAGTCACTGTTTTCATTATTCTGGTGATCTGAGATGGGAGTATCTCTCAGCACGAGCCAGGCCATGTGTCATCCTATCAAATCAGGAGATGTCTACCTGCTGGTGGGAACGGATTATTATTGGGCGGATCGGATCTCAGACCGGATTAAGGACAGGCTGCATAAACAGGAACAGGCTGAATTGATCGTGCTGTATGGGGAAGAGGTCAGGAGCGCGCAACTGAATGATTATCTGGATAGCATATCTCTCTTTTCCTCTGCCAAATTGATCTTGCTCAAGAACGCTGAGCAAATGCGCAAAGCGGAGCTTGATATTCTTGCCAGCTATATGGGCAATCCTCTGGAGGAGCAGACCCTTGTTATCTCCGCGGAGAAGATAGATGCCCGCATAGGGGCATGGAAAAAGATCAGGGAAGCCGCGATCCAAATTGCAGTTGATAAACCCAAATTTGCCGGCTCGATCCGGGAGTGGCTTGAAGGGGAGCTGAAAGCGCTCCAAAAAACCATGTCTGCCAAAGCGATAGAGGAATTCATCTCACGCATAGAATTGGATTATTCCACTGCGAATAATGAGTTGCAGAAGCTTCTACTGCTCATTGGTGGCCGCAAGAGCATCACTGAAAATGACGTGATCCAAAGCCTTGGAACCACACGGGTCGGCGCTTTGATCGATTTCTCCAGAGCTTTGGGCAAGCGTGACCTCCGGCAATCTTTGATCTTAGCCTACAAAATGCTGGATTCCGATTGGGAGCCGCTTCAAGTCTTTTTTCAGCTGCAGAAGTTTTACACGCTTATCTGGCGTATAGCATTGCTAAAGGATAAACATATCTCCGCCAGCGAAATTATGAGCTCCCATCTTGCCGATCTGTATCCCTCTCAAAAAAAAGAGTATTTGGATTTCAGCAATGCCTACAACCTCAAATCTATCCGCTCAATATTCGAAGTCTTGCTGGAGACCGACCATCTCCTTAAATCTTCAAACACGGATAATTCCCTGCTTTTAATTCGCTGTCTGACGGAGATCCTGAGCGCATGAGTCCGGAGAAAGGAGTTCTGCTCCACATCAGTTCACTGCCCGGTGATTTCGGGATCGGAGATCTGGGGCCTGCTGCTTATGAGTTTTGCGATTATCTGGCAGCTGAAGGCTATCAATACTGGCAGATCCTGCCGCTCAACCATCCTGGATATGGCAATTCACCCTATAACCCCATTTCTGCTTTTGCTCTCAATCCATATCTGATCAGCCCCGAGCTGCTGTTGCAGGATGGTTTGGTGACAGCTGACGAACTGGAAGCTGCCCGTCTGCCACGCTCCTGTCAGGTTCAGTATGAAAGTGTATATATAGCCAAAGACCGGCTGCTGAACCAAGCTGCCAAACGCTATCTGCAAAGACATGATATTTCCGAGTATATTCGTCTACACGCCAAATATCTGAAGCCCTACCTCTGTTTCCTCAATCTTGCTCATATCTATGGAGACAATTCCTGGATCGACTGGGATCCTGACCATCGCAACTATAGTGAAGCACTCTATGAATTTATGCGGGAACTGTATCATGAGCGTATGGATATAATTGCCGCGCAACAAGCTATAGTTTACGATCAAATCCATCGCTTGAAGTACTATATGGATGAGCTTGGCATTAAATTAATTGGAGATATTCCGCTCTATCTGTCTTATCAGAGTTCGGAGGTCTGGGCTCAGCATGAACTCTTTGATCTGCAAGCAAATGGAAAGCGAAATTCCGTGGCGGGAGTACCACCGGATGCTTTTAGTGCAACGGGACAGCTTTGGGGAAACCCGATCTACCGTTGGGACAGGATGAAAGAGACCGGGTTTGAGCTCTTCATGGATCGCATCCGCAGCGTACTGGATTACATTACAGTGCTGCGACTGGATCATTTCATCGGCTATGTCAATTACTGGAAGATAGATGCAGCTTGTAAAGATGCCACTTTGGGAGCCTGGACAGACGCGGAACCGGATGCCTTTTTCACGCGTCTCATGGCTGAATTTCCCAAAGAGCGTTTCATCGCGGAAGACCTGGGATTCCTCAATCCCAAAGTGACCGGATATCGCGATCAGCACGGTTTGCCGGGCATGATCATCCTCCAGTTCTGCTTTGAGGAATCTGTCCCCATTCCGGAAAACTACCCTGAGAATTGCGTGATCTACACCGGAACGCACGACAATCCAACCTGTGTGGAATGGTGGAACGAGTTGGAGCCGGATTCACCCAGTAAAAGGAATCTTGTTTCATATCTGGCAAACCATCCGAAAATCAATGGGGGAGATGCAGTCGGAGAAGACAATATCGCCCAGATCATGATGCGCATCATCCAAACAGCTCCCTGCAAACTTGCCATATTTACGATGCAAGATCTTCTGGGGCTTGGAGATACGGCGCGCATGAACATCCCCGGAACTGCTTTGGGCAATTGGCAGTGGCGGATGGAATACTCTGTATAGAATTAAGAATTAATAATTAATAATTAAGGGTGTGGAATCACTTTAGTAGCAACATCTTAGCTGTGTTTGAGCGTTTTCCCTGGGCTATTTTTATAAAGTAGATGCCGGAGGCCAGTTTACGATTCCTGTCATCTCTGCCATCCCATTTAAAGCTTTGTTGTCCCTTAGGCAGAGCGCTATCCACCAGGCTTCGCACTTTTTGGCCCCTTAAATTGAAGACTTCGATTTTGGTTTGATCAGCTGTTAGCAGCTCGAACCGGATATTGCTCTCATTCACAAGCGGGTTGGGGAAGATCTTCAGCTGCTTCACCACAGGAGCATACCCGCCGGAACCTCTTTCCGGAGCCGGAAGATATGAGCTTTCGGTAAAGTTGAAAGCTATCGATTTGGGGTGTTCGGTGGTCTGGATCTGAGCCCAGTAATAGTTATTGGGGAAATTTACGCTTTGCAGAACTGCAGCATTTTGCCACGGACTCCATTCTATCAAGCCCACATTGTCAAACAAAGCCATTGCTGAAGCTCCGTTGCCCGTGGCAGTCAAACGAATGTCATAATACCAGGCATTGGAGGGAATAGTCAGCTCTTGTTGAAACCAGCTCCACTCCGTGGTTCCGAACACCGTTGTCGTAACGTTTTGGGAGCCGATCTGGGATCCGGTGCGGGTGTTGTAGTACCGAATAATGATATTGGACTGGCTCAGGTTTCTGGTCTTGATCCAGCCGTGCAAAGTGTAGGTTTTGGTATTATCATACCATTTGCAGCGTTCTTTAATGGTCGCGGTCTGGGTTTGTCCCGTTGCCGGACTCAGCTGAGCAGAGCGTGCTCCATCCAGGACATCAGTCGTATTGTAAGCAGGAACATCCCACAGCGAGGAACCTTCATTCTCAAAATTGCCGAACCAGATCGTTTCTGCCCCCAGACGCACCTGCGCGTCCTCGACCGGATTAACAGCGCTGATCCCTGATATGCTACCGTTTCTGGGAAGTTTGAAGGGATCAGTCAGATGCCAGGGGTTGTTGCTCATGGTCAGATTCTGTTGCATGTTATTATGCGAGACGTAAACTTCAGCCTCTGCCGGATTCACCAAAACAGAGCCTTCCACGTTCTCTTTGTCCACCAGCAACACGGTATTCAGCTCCCGCGAGCGCATGGCTACATAATCCAGAATATAGAGCCCCAGCTGACCGGTTGCCGGTTTGGGAATATAAGCATCGATGTAAACAGGTTTGACGCGGTAGTTTGAAAAACCGTCCAGATCCGCATCGGCATAGAGGATCATGGTGGGGAAGGTCTCCGGATAGGTGAGATCAAAGACAAAGTTTCCCAGCGAATGCGCGATCAATTTACCATTATAGATCTCCAGTCCGTGCAGGATATGGGGATGATGCACCACCACAAGATCTGCTCCGCTGTCGATTGCCTGATGCCGCATTGCGATGTCCCACATGTGAGGAACATCTGTGCGATAGTCATATTCTTCGTCTTCGGTGTCATCCAGAAAAGCGTTGTTCTTGTCATATCCGCTGCCCGGAGCTAGAGAATATTCACTCCCCCCGTGCAGCTCCGCGATGATCAGATCAGCATTTTCGCTAACCGCATCCACTTGCTGCTGAAAGTAATAGGGGCTCATATAGGCAAAGCCGTATTTATTATAGCCCGCATTCAAATAAGGCTCGGAATTGTTGTATTGTCCGGTGCGGTCGCAGGCTCTCAGCATGGCGATGGAGAGGCCTTTGCGTTTGACCCAGGCAGGTTTGTAAGCCTCATAAGAATTCGCTCCGGCTCCGCTGTAGATCATGCCCAGATTTGCCAGATTGCCCTGCATCTGCTGCAAACCTTCCAAACCGTAATCCAGGGTGTGATTATTGGCCAGCGAGACCACATCGATCCCCGCAGCCGGAAGGGCGTTCACATTTGAAGGATTACCCCGATAGACCACGCTCTTGCTGGGATGGGGGTTACCCTGATTAGTCAGCACCACTTCCAGATTCGCCACAGTAACGTCCGCGGCATTTCCCAGCAGGTTCTGGGTTGGAGCAAAAATAGCAGCTATACCCTGGGTGGGAATAATCCCTCCGGGCTGTTCATATCTGCGCGCCAGCATGATATCACCCACGAAATTGAAGCTCAGAGGCAGGCTTCCGGTTCCCGCGTCGACGTCGATCAGCACGCTGGCAGTTCCCCAACGGTTAGTTTGGTCCGTCACGATCAGGCTTGCCCGGTAGGGGTGGTTATCCATAACTGTATAAAGATGATAGGGATTGGCCTGGTTGGAAGTGCCGGTGTCTCCACAATCCCATTGATAGGTAAAAACCGAACTGTCCGGATCCTCAACTGTGGAGCTGAATTGAATTCCCACCTGGCGTTGATGCTCATCGATCCTCGTGTTGGAGCTAACGTTTATCGAGATTTCGACTTCCGGGGCGATTGGCAGATCAGCGCTGATATCTATGATGGAATCGAACCATATATTATAGTTTCCCCCGCTATCCAGATCATTGACATAGATGATGGAACTCAGCACCGGAAGATAGTCAAAATAGGCATACCAGTCATCGGCTATGGGAAGCTGATAAGTGTTCCAGGTTCCGGAGCTGAAGGCTCCCTGATAGACCGTTACCCACTGTTCTATATTCAGAATCGCGCTTCCGGCCAGAGAGTAGAACAGGGTATGAGTGCCGTCGCTGAAGCCGATGCCCTGGATTCTGGGGTTGGAAGCTGTTCTGGCTGCAAGCTGCAGCACATCCAGGCTGTCAATCAGGAGGGGGGAGATGAATTGCTGTTTCCAGGTGTTGCCAAAGAGTTTCAGGGCAAAAGGCGAACCTTCATGAGTGGTGACAGTATCCAGAACCCAGCTGTCGGGAGCCAGATCCTCATCTGCCCAGGAGCTGAGATTTACGATCCCGCTGTCAAAATTCTCGATAGTCTCAAATCTGGTCTGGCAATAAATCTGCCAGGGGGCAAGCAAGGCGAAAAGAAACAGGACAATTAGCCCTGATCCGCTGTATTGTCTATTGACTGTACTGCGCATGATCTCTCCTCTGGGAGGCCTGAAAAAGCCAAAAACACTTTGGTTCAGCCATTCCACGGCTTTGCATTTTAGTCAAGCAATATTTCTAAAAAACCGCTGTTGATAGCCTTATGCCATCTTTGTTCCAAACTGCATGCATTTTGCATGCCCCCTGCATGCCTCTGGCACGCTTGTGCGGGATGCATGCCGGGGGCATGCCTGAGGCGTGCCGGAAGGTCAGGAGAGAATTAACTTGACATCATTGTTAATAATGAAAACTATGAAAAAGTCTTCTTTTGTAAAAAGAGTCCTTGACATCGATTTCTGGACTTACATTATGTTATAACGTTGGTTGGATAGTTCTGTCATGCGCTTGATGTAAACCTTGGAACTATCTGATACCCAGTATCTAATAACTGTGTTACCATGGAGGTGGTAATATGATAACTTGTAGTAAAACTTGGTATCGCCAGATGATTAGCCTCTCGCAAAACCGGACAAGCAGATTAGTAGTAATGTCGCTTATCTTATTGTCGCTGGTTGGCTCTATTTCGGCCTACAGTATTTATGTAGATGCTCAGGCAGATCCCCAAACCGCAGACGGAAGTTTTGAGCACCCGTACACACAAGTACAACAAGCGATCAATCACGCTTTTAATGACAATTTGACCATTAATCTGAGTGGTCCTCCCGTCGATATCGTCATACAGGATTTTCCTGGAGGATACGTTGAGAATCTTGTTCTTGACTACTCGCCTTTAGGTCAGCCCCACTTGGTGAATGATGTTACAATCAAAAGCAATTCTGATGATCCAGTTGATTGTATTATACTTGCCAATACTCCTTCATCTCCTGTAGTAACGGTGAAAGGTGAAGTCAATAGCAAATTTAAACTGAAAGGTGTCACTATTAAACATATGACAATTCCAAATGGTGTTATCAGTATAGGTGTATCTTTCTTTGATCCATCATTCATAAATCACTATTTTAATGATATTGTGATTGATAACTGCAAGTTTAGCAACAATCTCGTCGCAGTAGAATTTAGCATTTCTAACTGGATATATTTGGATAGTTTTCAAGTTACAAATTCTATTTTTGATTTAACTCACAATTCAAGTTTCCAAGCCAGGGGTATTGATACTCGGACAGTAGTCTCTGCTGAAAATGCAGTCATCAGAGACAATGTATTTGATCGGTTTGTTCCAATATTGAGCAAAAGTGAAGCCGTTTTTATTGGTCGAGGTTTTGTTAATATTGATATAGTTAATAATGATTTCTCACATGCTATAATTGCTAATGCCAACAATTACCATGCACAAAGTTATTTGATAACCAATAACAGATTTGACAATTCGGGTTTAGCGATGTCTACATATGGCTCCTATGTGATTGAGGACAACAGATTCAGCGGACTTAGTTCCAATAGTGATCTCCCTGCAATCCGCATTGAAAGAGGTTCACCGATTCAAACCACTGTTTGCAGTATTCAAAGCAATCAATTCTGGGGCTGTCATAGCCCGATAGAAATACTAATCGGCAATACAGAGTCACTTTTCGGCCCAATAAATACATCAGTGATCAACAACAGTTTCATTGATTGCGCCGGAATATTATCACTTCAGCGGTATTCGAATCTTGAGTATTCTCCAAATTTGATCACAGATTATTTAAACAATCTCTATGATGGTCCTTCACATAATCCGTTTACGATTACCGACCAATCACATAATCCTCTGATACTCACAGGAAACAACCGAATTCCAATCTCTCACTCACATTTCAGAGAATCATTGACCAATGTCGAGTCTCTGAACCTTGACGCTGCAACTATCAGCTATGGAGAGCCATATCTGGATAGGGACGAGATCAACTTTAACTACGCACTAAAATGGGATGAAGATATCCGAAGCCCTCTGATACTTGCTGGAAGCGGAACCCCTGGATTTGATTCTCAAGACCATGCAGATAATTATGATATTGGTTTAGAACAGTATGATGAAAACTCACATGAGAACGTAACTTATACTTTCCCACCCTATAGTGTAAGAAACGGTCTTAAATGGATGAGTTTCCCCACCATTGACAGAATCTGGAATCCGGCTACTAATGACCCGGATGTGGCAAGCACCTTCTTCAGTCCTATTCTTGATTATAATGTACTCGACAAGATAGCCTGGAAATATCAAGAATATGACCCTCAGGCAATCCTATACAACGGAATATACTGGGTTGGTGACCTATCCCATACGATAATCCCCCAACAAGGTTATAAAATGCAAATGGCTCAAGGTCTGATAGACCCGGAGTATATATCAGTCCCTGGCCTAATCCCGGCAATAGGTGATTTTCCCTTAGTGATCAAAGCTCAGGCTGCCAACAAGGCAGATGAGATTGGCAATGAAAACTGGCTGGGTTATTTTTACCCCGAAACCACCCAAGCACGGGAAGCTTTCGAAGGTGTAATCGATTATCTTTGGTTCATCCAAACTCAGAATTGGACGATGTGCAGGGAAGATAAGATTCCGGGCAGTCCCTGGATCTATGCGCTTCAAAACGGAAAAGAACCCACCCTGAGCTACGGTGATATGGTAATTGTAAAGTGTTTTGAAGACAGGCAATTTATATGGAACACAGAGGCCATGAACCAGATTGCAATGGAGAAAGAGCTTCCCAGCCATTTCGTTTATGAAGAGAAGCCTGATTATGTCCCGGTTTATATTGAA